>DLGP01000065.1:3791-4049 GCA_002482765.1 Alphaproteobacteria bacterium UBA7691 | reverse complement strand
CGTCCGGCGTGCGGCGCATCGAGGCGCTGACCGGCGAGGCGGCGCGCAGCTATTTCGCCGAAGCCGAGCAGACCCTGCGCAGCGCCGCCGACGTGCTGAAGGCACCGCCGCGCGATGTGCCGGCGCGGCTGGGGGCGCTGCTGGAGGAAAAGCGCAAGCTGGAGCGCGAGCTTTCCGAATTGCGCAAACAACTGGCGACAGGTGGCGGCAGCGGCGGGCCGAGCGTGCGTGAGGTCAATGGCGTGAAATATGCCGCCC
>DLGP01000065.1:0-3745 GCA_002482765.1 Alphaproteobacteria bacterium UBA7691 | reverse complement strand
GCGATCAAGAAGGAAATCGGCTCCGGCGTAGTGCTGCTGTTGTCGGTGGTGGACGGCAAGGTTTCCGCTGTGGTGGCGGTGACCGACGACCTGACCGGCCGCTTCAGCGCCGCCAACCTGATCAAGCAGGTTACGCCGGCCATCGGCGGCCAGGGCGGCGGCGGCCGGCCGGATTTTGCCCAGGGCGGCGGCGCCGATCCCGCGGGCGCCGAGCAGGCATTGGAAATCGTTGCCCAGGCGCTGGCGGCGTAAGCCAGCCGATCAGTAAAAATCAAACGGCCCAGAACGGCCCGGAGAGCGCTCCGGGCCGTTTTTTTATGCCGCCGTTCAGGCGGTGGCGGTGCGCGGCAGGGCGTTGAAGCGCAGGGCGAAGGCGCCGCTGCCGAGCAGCGCTTGGGCCAGGCTCAGCACCAGCAGGTAGGCCGGATATTCCCAGCCGCCATTCGGGGCGCTGAACACCCAGCCATTGCCGCTATGCACCACCAGGGCGCCGAGCAGGATCGGGATCAGCAGCAGCGCCACCGGGCGGGTGAACAGGCCCAGGAGCAGCAACGCGCCACCAACAATCTCGGCGCCGGCGGTGGCATAGGCGGTCCAGGCCGGCAGGCCGAGCGAGACAAAAAACGCCGCCGTGCCGGCCAGGGTGAAGGTGAACACCTTCAGCACCAGGCCATGCGCCAGGAACATCAGGCCCAGGCTGATACGCAGCAGGCCGATGCCGGCTTCGCGCTGGGCGGCGGGGTTTTGCAGGAAGTTGGTCATGGGAGGTCTCCTTGAGGGGGCAGGTTTCGGGAACGCGATGGCCCCAAATAAGGGCGGATAATCTTGCAAATCCATCGGTAAAAATGGAAACTATACTTGCGTATATGCAAGCAAGCCGTTTGGGTGAGGCGCGATGCAGGATTGGAATGATCTGCGGCTGGTGCTGGCTTTGGTGCGGGCCGGCAGCCTGACCGGGGCGGCGAAAGCACTCGGCATTAACCATTCCACCGCTTTTCGCCGGCTGGCCGCGCTGGAAGCCGATATGGGCGTGCGGCTGTTTGAGCGCCTACCGGCCGGTGCCTATGCCGCCACGGCGGCGGGCGAACGCATGGCGGCCAGCGCCGAGCGGATCGAAACCGAGGCGGCGGCGCTAGATCGCGACATCCTGGGGCGCGACCAGCAACTGACCGGGCGGCTGCGGGTGACGGCGTCGGAAACGCTCGGCTTCCGGATCCTGACGCCGCTGATCGGCCGTTTTCGTTGCCAACATCCTGGCATCCAGGTTGAGCTGATGGTGGATAACCGGGTGCTCAGCCTGTCGCGCCGCGAGGCCGATATTGCGCTACGGGCATTGCGACCGCGCGAGGGTGATCTGCATGGCCGCAAGCTCGGCACCATTGCCTGGACGCTCTATGCCAGGGCCGAACTGGCTGCCAGCCTGCCGCCATTGCCCGCAATGCTCGACAACCTGAGCGCGTTGCCGCTGATCGGCTGGGAGCAGGGCGCCAGCGGCGTGAATGCCGCCGAATGGCTCCAGGCGCGGGCGCCGGACAGCGCCTTTGTCTATCGCTCCAGCAGCCTGTTGAACCAGTTTGTCGCCGCCCGGGCCGGCATGGGTGTGGCGGTGCTGCCATGTTATCTCGGCGATCCGGAGCCGGATTTGCGGCGCCTGACTGCTGCCCCGGTGGCGGCTTTGGGGCGCGAATTATGGCTTGTCACCCATAGCGATCTGCGCCGCACGGCCCGGGTGCGCGCCTTCTTCGATCTGATCGGCGATGGCATGGCAGAGGCGCGCGGCCTGCTGGAAGGCGAAAGCGACGCTCCATCAGGTGAGCCATAAGTTCAGCTTCAAAAAATACACTTAAGCCAATGGATTAAAATGGAATAACTCCATCGCATAAGGTGATTTTTCAGCTTATATGTGGGCGGCGCTTAATGTACCCAGACAAGCTGCGGCTGGCTGTGCAGGCCAAGCAGAACCGCATCGGTGGGATCGGCGGCGCGGCGGCGTGGCAGGATCAAGCCGGCTTCGGCCATCGCATCGGCCAATGCCTGGGCCGGTTCCAGCGCCAGGCGCTGGGCGGCCGGCGGCAGCCATTGCCCCAGCACGGCGGCGGCCAGATCGGCGCGCTGCTGTTGCAGGCTGGCCAGCAATTGCAGGAACAGGCCCTCATCCTGGCCCAGCCTGGCGCAGCGCAGGCAGCGCACATCCAGCGGCTTTGTGGCGGCGCTGGTTACAACCAGCATAAGAGTATCAAAGCCGCCCAGGCCGCCGCAGCCGATGCCGGCAGCGGCAAAGCCATCGCGCCAATCGGGATGCGCCAGTTCGGGTTCGCGATAGGGCGCGGCCCATAACCGAAGCGCCGCCATGCCAAATAATTCCGCAGTCCGCAACGCGGCCACGTCGGTGTTTTCCGGGTAACTCGGTTCGATGAACTGCATTGGCATGGCGACTCCCTCGGTGGGTGGGAGCGCCATCTTACCCAAGTCAGATGAATATGCAAATCATTCTCAATATTATTTTCTGCCTGATTGTCGTCAGACAGAGGGCGCCGGTCTCATTTTGTCTAATTCCATGACTTGCTATTTCTCGCCGGATGCCGCCTTATTAGCGTGTCATTCCGTTTCGGTTCGGCCTGCTCTCTAACGCTCTGATCGAGCGCCGAGCTATCCCTACTCTTCACGACGTTTGACGCGGCGGGCGAAGACGCTTGACGCAAGCTACCAATGCATCAAGGAGACACCATGTCGAATAAGGGCACGGTCAAGTGGTTTAACGGCACCAAGGGTTACGGCTTCATTCAGCCGGAAGCAGGCGGCGCCGATGTGTTCGTTCATATCTCGGCGGTCGAGCGCGCTGGCCTGGCTGGCCTCAAGGACGGCCAGAAGCTGAGCTACGACGTCGTCACCGAGCGCGGCAAGTCCTCGGCGGCGAACCTGAAGCTGCTCTAAGCAGCTCCGGGATCAGTCGATCCAAAAGAGCCCGGCGGGAGCGATCCCGTCGGGTTTTTTGTTTTCTGTGCTCTTGCTTACTTCTTCTTCTGCCCGCCGCCCTTGCCCTGGGTGGGCTGGATGAAAGCAGCACTGGCAGCCACCGGCTTGGCGGCAGCGGCTTTTTTCGGTTTGCGCGCTTCCTTGTTGGAGCGCATCTGTCCCTTGGCCATGGTCTTGTCCTTTGTTTTCAGTGAAGTCAGCCAACTTAGCATGCTTGGTGGCGTGGCAAGTCAACAAATGGCAAAAACAATGATCCGGCAGGCCAATGCAGTTTACCGGCTTTGCTGGTATTGCTGCCGCCGCAAGCAGGGGTGACGGAGTAGCCATGACCCGCGACAAACTGTTTCTGCTCCGGCCGGGTTTCACCGATCCGGCTTATCCCGGCCAGCTTTTCTATTGCTGGCATTGTGCGCTGCTGGAAGGCGTGCTGGCCTCATTCCCTGACCTGGCGCAGCGGCTGGATGTGGAACGTATTGCCTGGCCGCGCCCACGCCGGCCGGTGGTTGATCTGGTGGGGGAGGCCAATCAGGCGCTGCCGCTGCTGGTGCTGGCCGATGGCCAGACATCGCGCTTTCAGACCGGCAGCCATGATGGCCGGGTTTTTATCGCCGACAAGGACCAAATCATGGCGGCGTTATCCGAGCGGCACGGTTTCCCCGATCCGCATCCGTGATCTTCAATCCTGATCCCGCAGGCCGCCGCACAACAAAAAAACGCCCCGGCAAGCCGGGGCGTTTCTGTTACTGCCGCGTGGGGCGCGGCAGAGGGT
>DLGP01000122.1:13033-13157 GCA_002482765.1 Alphaproteobacteria bacterium UBA7691 | reverse complement strand
GCGGTGATGCGCCAGGCACCATTTTGCCAGGATCGAGCCGCCGCGGCTGACAATGCCGGTGACTCGCCGGGCGGTGAGCGGAATATGCGCCAGCCGCAAACCGGCATGGATGGTGAAGTAGTCC
>DLGP01000122.1:1373-13015 GCA_002482765.1 Alphaproteobacteria bacterium UBA7691 | reverse complement strand
TTCGATCAGCGTGTCGCGGAAAATGTCCCAGCTCAGCTCCTCGGCCCGGCCGCCGACCTTTTCCAGCGCCTGATAGATCGGCACCGTGCCGATCGGCACCGGCGCGTTGCGGATGATCCAGTCCCGGATATTGTGGATATTGCGCCCGGTCGACAGGTCCATCACCGTGTCGGCGCCCCAGCGGGTTGCCCACACCATCTTCTCCACTTCCTCGGCCACGCCCGATGTGACGGCGGAATTGCCGATATTGGCATTCACCTTGACCCGGAAATTGCGCCCGATGATCATCGGCTCCAGTTCGGCGTGGTTGATGTTGCAGGGGATGATGGCGCGGCCGCGCGCAATCTCGTCGCGCACAAATTCGGGTGTCACAAAATCGGGAATCGCGGCGCCAAAATCCGCGCCGTCGCGCGGCGCTGCTGCTGCACATTGCCGTGCCTCGTTTTCCCGGATCGCCACATATTCCATCTCGGCCGTGATGATGCCGCGCCGGGCATAGGCATATTGTGTCACCGCCTGGCCGTGTTGCGCCCGCAGCGGTTGCGGTTGCACTGCAAAGCGCGGCACGGCCTGCTGTTCTGACAAGAAGCCGTTATCTTCCGGGCGCAGCGTGCGGCCCGGATACTGCTCCACATCGCCGCGTGCCAGCACCAAGGCCTCGCGCCAGCGTGGCAGGCCGGCCTCGATGACAATGCTGTGTGCCGGGTCGCTATAGGGGCCAGAGGTGTCGTAGACACTGAGTGGCGCTTCGCTGGCACTCGGATGTGTGGCAATGGCGCGGTGCGGCACCCGGATGGCGGGATGGATTTTCCCGCTTTCATAGTATTTTGTCGAAGCCGGAAGCGGCCCGGTGGTGATTGTGGTGGTCTTCATGCGGATCTCCTGTCCGTAATGGCTTGCGGAGATCCGGGATGGGGGTGGAAGAAGATGGGTGCAAAGAGCGTGACGCGGGTGCGTCAGCGCTTCTCTGCGGTTCCGTTCCCTCCGCCGGCATGACCCGGATCAGGTTCTAAGGGTCACGGCGCCGGCAAAAAGCCCGGCCGAATCTCAGCCCCCTGGCGGGGCACCCCTCGGTAAGCCAAAAATTAGGATAGCTTGCTGGTGGCGGTCAAGCTCGCCGGCGCAACCTGAATGGGTCCGGGAATCGCACCGCCTAGCGCTGGATAAGGGCTTGCAGAATGTCGCACGGAGCCGATCCCAGCGGTTGTGTGCCGAGTCAAAAAAACCAGCCGAATCGGGGCGATATGCTTGATTTGGCACAAGGGTGTGCTGTTTTTGCAACAGCGAAGCTGCCATCACGCAAAAAGCCGCATTGCCTTGTTGACCGGCCTGCGCAGACTCGCGTAGTCTTCGCTCCGAAGTGGCAAAAGCCCGTGCATAAGGCTTAAGCCCTTGGGGTTTACATACTTGGGAGCGCATATACATGATCCGCAAGCTTTTCTTTGGTTTGGTTGGCGTCGGCATGCTTGCCGCAGCGCCGGCCTTCGCCCAATCCAGCGCCACATCCGGCGACGCATCGAATAACCCGACCATCGCCAATGCTGCGGTTGCCAGCCAGACCGCGAGTGCGGCTTCTACCGCCACGGTCGGCATCGTCAGCGGTGCCGCTGGTGGTGCGGTAAGCGGCGGTCTCGTCGGCGGCGGCGGCGGCGGCTTCACCCCTGCGGGTGGCGGCGGTGCTCCGTCCACTGGCGGCGGCCCGCAGAGCTTCCTGAATTCGCGTGATGCCGGTCGTGCCGGCGGCGCGGGTGACAAGCGCTTTGGCGCCTGGATGCAGGGCGCTTACTCCACCGTGGACAACACCCAGGTGGGCTTGCAGTTTGACGGCTCGGTTTACAACCTCGTCGGCGGCCTGGATTACATGGTCAACGACAAGGTCGTGGTTGGTGTTGCCCTGGGCTATGAAATGCTCGACATCACCACCTCTTTCAACGCCGGTTCGATCGAAGCTGATGGCTTCGGCGTAACCCCCTATATCGGCATCTCGCTGACCAATGCCTGGAGCCTTGATGCGGCTGCCGGCTATACTTGGCTGAGCTACGACACGAAGCGTAACACCAACATCACCGCTTCGTATGATGCCGAGCGTTGGTTCGTCGCTTCCAACCTGACCGGCAATTATGCCTCGGGCCGCTGGCGCCTGATGCCGAAGGTCGGCGTGCTGTATCTTGAAGAAGAATCTGATGCCTACCGTGACTCGACCGGCGGTTCGCTCGAAGGCAGCGTCACCAAGCTGGGCCGTATTTCGGCGGGTGGCCGCGTCGGCTACGCCTTCGACAGCGTGATGCCCTACTTCAAGCTGATGGGTGAGTATGATTTCGAGAAGAACGGCTCCGTCCGTCTCGGCAATGGCACTTTCTCGCATGATGACGATATGGGCGGTCAGGTTGGTATTGGTTTCGACTTCTACGGTTCCAACACCCTGTCCGGCAATGTCGAAGCGTCCTACAACTCGCTGGGCCGTACCGACCTTGATATCTGGACGACCTCTGCCCGCCTGCGCGTGAAGTTCTAATAAGTTAAGGCTGCCGCGCTCCCGGCAGCCTGAGCTTCAAAAACAGAGGCCCGAACCGCAAGGTTCGGGCCTTTTGTTTTGCCCCGGGCTTAGTAGATTAAGCCCATCATGTTGTTTGGGCTTGGACAGGCAGGGGCAGAGATGAAATGTCGATGGATGGTGGCTTTGCTGCTGCCAATACTGGGTGGTTTGCTTGCCGGTTGTGCTGGTGGCCCGGCCTTGTTGCAATCCAATGCCGCGCGCGCCGATGCCGCTGCCCGCAGCGCCAATCCACCGCTGGCCAAAACCCGCTTCGAGACCCGGCAGTTTGATCTGATCGGTTATTACCGCCAATCGGCGCCGAATGACCCGCGTTTGGCGATATTCATCGAAGGCGATGGTGTGGCCTATGTCACCCGCACCCAGCGTGCGGTTGATCCAACGCCGGAAAAGCCGGTGGCGCTTGATCTGGCCGCGCGTGATACGGCGCCAAACCTGCTCTATCTGGCACGGCCCTGCCAGTATGTCGGCGGCCGCAATGGCCGCAATTGCGACTCGGCCTATTGGACCACGCATCGTTATGCGCCGGAAGTGGTGGCGGCACTGGATGAGGCGATCAGCCAGTATGTCGGGCATTTTGGTGGTAAGCGCCTGGTGCTGTATGGCTATTCCGGTGGCGCGTTGCTGGCCCTGTTGCTGGCCGGGCAACGCGGCGATGTGGAGAGTGTCACCACCATCGCCGGTGTGCTGGATCATCAGGCCTGGACCAGCCATTTCGGCGACACCCCGCTTTATGGCTCGCGCAACAGCCTGGAAGTGGCCGAGCGCCTGCGGCGTTTGCCGCAACGCCATTTCACCGGCCTGCGCGACGATCAGGTGCCGGCAGCATTGGCGCCGGCTTTCCTGCGCCGGCTTGGTTTGCCGCCGGAAAAATTCATCACGCAACTGCCCCGGGCCGATCATGAATGCTGCTGGGCCGAGCTATGGCCGCAACTGGCCTTACAGTCGGCGATAGCACCATGAAGCTGCCAGCATAACATGGGCAAGCCAGTATCGCCGCCGCGCCAGTCGGCCCGCAGCCAGCCGGCCCGCAGCCAGCCGCAGCATTCAAACAAGCCGGCTGCCGGCGCAGCCCGGATTGAACGCCTGGCCGCTTATGCCGGCGTGCCGGTGCTATGGTTTGCCGTTGCCGGGCCAGTATTTTCGCTGCCGGTATTCAAGCGCGGCCTGTGGGAATTGGCCGAGCCATTGGTGATTGCCCATTTAGCGGCAGCCGGATTGGCTGCTTTGCTGTTGGCGGCCTGGCTGGCTGGCGGTGGCCGGTTTTCGCGGCCCGCCCTGCTCTTGGCGCTGCCGGCATTCGGCTTGGCCGCCTGGCTGCTGGTGAGCGGGCCGGGCGGCTTCATGGCAGCAGAATGGCGGCTGCGGCTGCTGGGCGTGCCGCAATCCGGTCTGGGGCCACTCTGGTATGCCGGATTTAGCCTATGGCTGCTGCTGGGCGATCTGGTGCTGCGCCATGCCTTGGCCTGGCGGCTGGTATTGTGGGGTGGTTTTGCCGCCAGCGCCGTTATCCTTGTGGTGCTGGGCATCGACCGCATCAACAACAGCGCCTCAACGGTGTTTCATGTGTTGGCCTATTATGCCTGGCCGGGCCTGGCGCTGCCGGCTATCGCCTGGGCCTTGCCAATACGCGACCGCCTCGCTGTGGTCGAACGCCTGCTGGCCATCCTGATTGCTTTGGGCCTGCTGGTGCTGGGCAAGGCAATAAGCATGATGGCCGGGGCAGGGGCTGGCCTTGTCATCGCCTTGCTGTGGTGGCGCCTGCCGCAAGGCGGGCTGCCCGGTCTGCTGCGCAAGCCGGTAGTGGTGGCCGCTCTGTTGGCTGGTGCCGCATTACTGCCGCTGCTCCTGGTCAGCCTGCCAGAGGTTACGGCACAATTTGCCTCGCTCGAAGCGCGCCGCAAAGTATGGCTGATGCTCTGGTCGGTGCCGGCGCATGAGCCGCTGGCCTGGCTGGTCGGCAATGGCGCCGGCAGCATGCCCAGCACTATGCTGACGCAGCTTGTATTCTCGGAGCATCCACTCTGGAAAATTAACGAATGGGACATGCTGAAGTCGCGTTACTTCCATGCCCATAACTGGCTGTTGCAGGCGTTGCATGATGGCGGCCTGCCTGCGGTGCTGCTGCTGGCCTGGTTGCTGATACAGCCAATATGGCTGGCGCCAGCAGCGCGCCGTGGCATGGCATTGGGTTTGGTATTGGCCTATCTGCTGGCGCTTGGCTTATGGTTTGAGCTGATTTTTGCCCTGCCATACCTGGCCCTGGCCTGGATTGGCATAATGCAGCCGGCACAGCCGGGTGTAGCTGGCAGAACAGCAATGCGGCGCGCCTCAATCGCCGCCTTGTTTGTGTTTGCCGGGGTGTTTTTCTGGGCGGCCGTGGGGCTTGAACGCTATGCCCGGCAGATCGATCAGCAATTGGCCTGGTTCTCCAACACACCCGATATCGAGCGGCCGCCACTTGTGCCGCCGCCCGCGCTGCCGGCCGATCCGCGCGATGCAGACATGCAACTGGCAGACATGGTGTCCTATCAAATCCAGGGCCTGGTTTATCGCCAGGAAGAGGCTGCCGTGCCGCCTTATCCCGAGCGCGAAGCGCAGCGTATCGAATGGATTTTGCATATCCTGCGCACACGCCTGCCGGATACCCGATCCCCCTTGATCCTGCTGCATGGCGAAAGGATCTTCTCCGAGATCATGCTGCGCCCCAGCCTGGCGGCTTATCGCCCGTTGCTGCTGCCACATCTGTCGCTCTGGCGCCAGATTCTTGAGCGCAGCCTGCAACTGGCGCCGCACCGCTCGGATATTGCTCTGGGCTACCTGAACTGGGCCTTGCAGAACGGCCGGCGCGACGAAACCCTGAGCTTGGCGCGCCTAATACGCCAAGCTAAGGCGGAAGACCCGATTGGCCTGTTTTTTGAGGGTGCGGTGCTGACGCTGGAGGAAAATGCCGCGCGCAAATCGCAGGGCACGGCCTTGCTGCGGCGCGCGCTGGCGGCCGGCGTGGAGCAGTTCTTTCCGGTGGACGATACATTCAAACGTAATATTGGTGCGCTTTGAAGCTGCCCGGTCATTCGACAAGCCGGATGATTTCGGCTATGCAGCGCCGCAGTTAAACAATTGATCCGTTCCCCGGGAGCAGCCGTGTCGGAAACCGTCGCCCAGTCACAGACAGACCCTGAAAATGCGGCAGTGAAGCTGCCGCGCCGGGTTTCCGCCGTGACCGTGACCTATCATACCGGCCCGGTGCTGTGGGACAATCTGGCGGCGCAACTGGCGCAGCCGGAATTGGTTGAGTTGATCCTGGTGGATAACGGCAACTTGCCGGAAACACGCCGCCGGCTGGTCGAACTGGCAGCGACCGAGCCGCGCCTGCGTCTGCTGCAACCACAGCGTAATCTTGGCTTTGCCGCGGGCTGCAATTATGGCGCCTCGCAGGCTACGGCGGATTACCTGGCTTTTGTTAATCCGGATTGTGTGCTGCTGCACGGCACGTTCAGCGCCATGATGGATGTGTTTGAAACCGAGGCCGGCGCCTGGATTTGCGGTGGCCGGCTGCAACATCCCGATGGCCGCGAGCAGCGCGGCGGAAGGCGCCAGGTGGTGTCGCCCTGGCGCACGATGATGGAATTGCTGCGGCTCGACCGGGTGTTCCCCGATCATCCGTATTTCCGTCGCCTGAATAGTTTTGAGGAAGACAGCCCGACCGGCGTGGTTGATGTGCCAACCATCTCGGGCGCCTTCATGATGATCCCGCGCCGCCATTACGAACGCCTGGGCGGCATGGACGATCACATGTTTTTACATTTTGATGATGCCGATCTGTGCATCCGGGTGGGCCATATGGGCGGGCGGGTGCTCTATGCCAGCCATATCCCGATCCCGCATCACCTCTCCACCTCCGATGTCTCGCGCATATTCATCGAGTGGCATAAGGCGCGCAGCGCCAGCTACTATTTCGTCAAACATTTCCATGCCAGTTATCCACGGTGGTTCCTGTCGCTGGTTTCCACCCTGGTATGGCTGCGCTTTTGCCTGCTGTTTTTTTCGCGTTTGCCAAGCGATCTGCCTGGTATCCTGCGCCGCCTGCTTGGCCGGCATCAAAGCTGAAAGCGCGAGACCCCGCCTCAACCGAATGTGGTTCAAGGCAGGGTTCGGCAAGCAGTAACAGCCTTACTTCTTCTTGGCGGCCTCTTCAGCCGCCTTCTTGGCGTCCTCGGTCTTTTTCAAGGCATCCTGGGCGGCGGCATTGGTGGCATTGGCCGGACCCTGCTGGGTGGCTATTGGCGCGGTGATGCCGGTAACGGTGCCGGCAGTCTGTGCCTGGGCGCTGTTGAACTGAGCGGTGCCGAATAGCAGGCCGCTGGTGGCGGCGATGATAAATGCGATCTTCATATTGCCCTCCTGGAGCTAATGCGTGAGTAGCTTTATATCATATGGCGGGCGAAACGGCAGGATTCCAGATCAGTGAGTGGAATTTTACAATTCAAACCAAAGCTCGGTATTACCCTTGCGGCAATACTGCTGCTGCTTGCCGGCTGCCAGCAAGTGCCGCCGGATGCCGGCCTGGCGCATGATCCGCCGGCCAAGGCGCAACAGGTGATGTTTCGTGACGGCGTGCCGCATACCGACCGGCTGGGCCGCCTGCGCCGCGATTACGATCCGGCGGCCTCGTTCTTTCCCATTGGCATCTACCACGCCCTGCATGGCGAAGCTTTTGGCCAGCAGCATGATCTCAGCAGCTTCAAGACCGCAGGTTACAACACCGTGCATCTCTGGCCGGTGCAGGATATCGATGCGGCGCTGGATGCAGCAGAGAAACTTGGTCTTCAGGTGATTTTGCAGGACCCCGACGCGGCATTGGCGCAGCGGCGCAAGGATAGCCCGGCCGTGCTGGTATGGATGCTGGGCGATGAATTGAGCCAATATGCCGTGGGCGACAAGCTGGTGCCGCGCCTGGCCGAATATGAAGCCAAAACGGCGCGGTTCAAAAATTTTGATCCGCACCGCGCCAATCTGCTGGTGGATGGCCCCGGCATGCGACCGGAGCAATATGCCATCTGGCCGCTCTGGCTGCACAAGGCGGATATTCAGGCGCAGTTCAATTATCCTTTTGTCCGCCGCTACGATCCGGTGCTGGATATCGAGCGTGTTGGCCGCATCGTGGCGCGCGCCGTGCGTCTCAGCGGCGGCAGCAAGCCGATCTGGTATATCTCGCAGGCTTTCAGTTATCCGGCTGTTGGCTGGTATCTGCCCAGTATCGAGCAGTTGCGCGCCACGGTATTCACCGCCCTGGTGCATGGCGCCAGCGGCATCATCCATTTCAGTTATGACAGCCACGGCACCCGCGATGGCGGGGTGATCGGCATCAGCCCGGCGCCGCAGCAAGATTATCATGCCGTGCCGGATTACGATGCCAATGGCAAACCATCGGTATCGGCCAGCGCGGCCGAGCGCGCCGCCAGCCGGGCCTTGTGGCATCAGGTCATCGATCTGAACAAGGAACTGGCCGCATTGGCGCCCAGCCTGCTGCGGCCCACGGCGGCGCTGTCCTGCCTTGTAACAGCCGAAGGGCCGCATCGCCGCGCCTTGCCGCTGCGCCTGCTGGCCAAGCAGACCGAACGGCCGGATGAAGTGCTGCTGATTGTGGTGAATATCGAAGCCGTGCCGTTGCAGGCGCGCTATGAATGCGATGCACCGATTGCCGCGCTTTCGCCGTATTTGCCGGATAGCAGCAATGCCATGCAGCTCGTCGCGCCGGCCACGATCCAGGATCATCTGCCGCCCTTCGGCGTGCGGCTCTATCGCCTGCGGCTGTTATGAATCGCGCGGTTGCTAATAACCCGGGCCGGGATGTGGTGGCCGGCCTGAGCTGGGCGCTGGCGGCGATGCTGCTGGCTTTCTTTATCAATGCGTTTCCGGCCTGGTCGGCTTTGAGCCAGCAGCTTGGAAAGCAGGCCGCCCTGCTGCCCTTTGGCCTGCTTGGCCTGATCCTGCTGCCGCTGGCGCTGCTGGCCTGGCGCCGCCGGCCGTGGGATTGGCGCTGCATTGTCACCGGCATCGCCTGCGCGGTGCTTGGCCTGCTGGCCACCGATCCGGCCTTTCCGGCCAAACGTATCCATGTGGCGGAATATGCCGTGCTGGCGCTGGTGCTGCGCCGCGCCCTGGCGCCGTGGCTCAAGGGCTGGAGCCTCACCCTGGCCGCCGCTTTGTTTGGCCTGTTGGCCGGCCTGCATGACGAAATGGTGCAGGGCCTACTGCCCAGCCGCAGCTTTGGCCTGCGCGATATCGGTGTTGATGGCCTCGGCGCGCTGGCCGGCAGCTTGCTGGGCCATGGCCTGCGGCTGGCGCCGGGTGCGGCTTCGGCGGCAGTTTTGCGTTGGCGTGATCTGCCGCCAGCCTCATGGGCCTTGGGCCTGCTGCCGCTTGGCCTTGGCGTGGTTTTGCTGGCATGGCCGCTGGAGCGGCTGGCCGGCAGCGCCATTCCGCTCTGGATTCTTGCGCCTTTGCTGGCCGGCTGTGCCCTATTGCTGGCGCAGCCGCCGCTGCCTGATCCGGGCTGGCGCCGCCTGCTGCTGATCCTGCTCCTGTTCACCGCGCCCTTGGCGCTTTATCCATTGCTGAGCCATGTTCCGCCGCTGGTTTTTCGCTAGTCTGTTCGGCGCTGCCGCGCTTGCCGCTTCGGCCACCGTGTGGTGGCCGGGCGCCGCGCCGCGCCGCAATGTCATCCTGCTCACCGTGGAAAGCACCCGCGCCGACATGGTGCGGCCGGATACCGCGCCCAACCTGCTGGCTGCCGCAGATGGTGCGCTGCGTTTCCAGCAGCACCGCGCCATCTCGGGCTGGACCGCGCCGAATATCGTTGCGCTGCTCACCGGCCTGGATGCTTATGAAAATGGCATTCATGCCTCGGGTGATACCGTGCCGCGCGACCGTGACTTGCCGTTGCAGGCGCTGAGCCGCCAGGGCTGGCGCGTCAGCGGCCTACAGGCCTTCATGCAGATCGACCAGTTCCAGCATCTCGGCCTGCTGGTGGAGCCGGGTGAAGCCCTGCTGCCCTGGCTTGGCGGCCGTGTGCTCGATGGCAAGCCGTTTTTCCTCTGGTATCATTATCTCGAAACCCATCTGCCCTATGCGCCCGGGCCGGATTTCATGCCGGATTGGAAAAGCCTGCTGCCGCCGGGCGACAACGCGGCGGTAGACCGGGTTGAGGCGGCCGGGCGGCAGCCATCGGTGCCGGCTGGCAGTGTTGTTTTCAAACCGAGCGACCGCGCTGCGATTGTTGCCCTGCATGAAGCCACCTTGCGTGAATTTGATGCCTGGTTCGGCCGTTTCTGGCAGTTCTTCCAGGCCAGCGGCCTGGCCGAGAACACCATCCTGGTGCTGACCGCCGATCACGGCGAGGAACATCTGGAACGCGGCTTGGTGGGCCATGCCTCCACCACGCATCAGGCGCAATTGCATGAGGAGATCGTGCGGCTGCCGCTTTTTGTCTGGCTGCCCAAGGCTATGCGCCAGCCGCCACAAGTGGTGGCCAGCCCCAGCGACCACCGCGATGTGCTGCCCAGCCTGCTGGCCTGGCTCGGGCAGGCGCCAGCAACCGCCATACCATTGCTGGATCAGGCGCCGCATGCCTGGCGCGCCTTGACCAGCCAGGCCGGTTTTGCCGAGCCCGATCCGGATCAGGTGCGTGCATTTGTTGCTGCCCGTATCGAGGGCGATTGGAAGCGCATCGAGCGGCGGGTGGATGGCAAGCTGGTGGCGGCGCAGCTTTATCATCTGCCCAGCGATCCGGGCGAACACTATGACCGCAGCGCCGAACGCCCCGATATCGCCGCCCGTCTGGCCGAGCCGATGTTGCGCGATTTCACCGCCCGGCGGATTGATACCCGTGTCGCCAATCTGCCGGCAGAGCCGGGTGCCGCGCCGCGCTGGCGGCTGCCTTCCGGCAGCCAGGTGCTGCGCTTTGCCGATATTGCCGGCGGCATCCGGCTGGCCTGGAGCGGTGATGCGGCGGCGCGGTATGTGCTGGAATATGAAGCCGGCGATGGCGGCGCCATGAGCCTCAAGGGCCGGCTGGATGTGCTGGGCCTGGAAAAGGATTTTGGCCGTATTGATGAAGCCTATTGGCGCAGCTATGTGCTGCCCTATGGCAAGGTGCGGCTGCGTGTTGGCCTGGCCGGCCGCAACGACGCCTGGAGCGACTGGATCGAAGTGAGGGCGCTGCCATGAAGCTATCGCGCATCAAGGCGGGCGCAGCGTTGCTTCTGCTCTTGGTCAGCTATGCCGCCTATGCCCAGGGCTGGCGGCAAGCGCCGCTGCTTGATCCGGCCCGCGCCGAGCGCGTTGCGCTGGCCGAGCGGGTCATCCGCGAGGAAAAGACGGATGATGCGGCCGAGCGAATACTGGCCGAGCTATACTGGCAGCGTTATCCCGATGTGGCGGAAAGTCCGGTTTTTGGCCGCCAGGGCCGGCTCGGCATCCAGGGCGCCCGCGAACATTACCAGCGCCATGGCCGCCATGAAGGCCGTGTCTGGGGGCTGGATTAACTGTCGTTCAGCGCCGGCCCAAAGCCGCGCAGGGTTGGCCGCGCAGGCGGCCGTCGCATACTTCCACGCCGCGCATGAAATCGGCCCATTGGTCGCCTGTGGCGGTGTCGCGCAGCGGCGGCGGCACTTTTTCGGTGGCGGAATGCCAGGCGCGCTGCACCAGATACAGGCTGTCGATACCCTGGATCACCTTGGCCATGACAAATTCATTGGCCAGCTTGCCCGGCGCCGGTTTGCTGCCGGCGCATTGCATGGCGAAGATGGTGGTGGGATAGCCCTTTTCCCATCGGGTTTCCACCGGATGGCTGGAAAATGCCGCGCAGCTATTTTTCCATTCGGCTTGCAGCGTTTCCGCCACCTGCTTGGGGTCTTTGCCGGTCACGCCGAAGAACACCACGATGGCCATGCGCTCGGTCCAGTTTTCCAGTGTCTGGCCCTTGGGCAGGAATTCGAACACCCGGCGCTCGTCCTTCATATCCTGTGCCACAAGCACATAGCCGGGCAGTTCCGGCGCCAGCACCTGTTCGGCCGGCGGCGGT
>DLGP01000122.1:268-1349 GCA_002482765.1 Alphaproteobacteria bacterium UBA7691 | reverse complement strand
CCCTGCCGCTGCGCCGGGGCTGGTTGAGCCGGAGCTTGTTTTTGTGCCGGGGCTTGCTGCGCCGGCTGCGCCAAGGCGAGGCCGGGCAGGCAGAGCAGGGCAACGAACAGGGTGGTGAGGGGGTTACGCATGCAACGGACTCCAGCGAATCGAACACTTAGACTGACGGAATTTTGTGGCGGAATTGCGATGGCGATCAGATCAGGCCCCGGCCGCGAAAGCTGGTATGGCCCTGGCGGCCAACAATGACATGATCATGCAGCGTGATGCCAACAGCGCGGGCGGCATCGCGCACCTGCTTGGTCATCTCGATATCGGCCTTGGATGGCGTCGGGTCGCCCGAGGGATGGTTATGCACCAGGATCACCGCGCTGGCCTGCAATTCCAGCGCGCGGCGCACCACTTCGCGCGGATAGACCGGGGTGTGATCCACCGTGCCGCGCTGCTGCTCCTCGTCGGCGATCACCACATTCTTGCGGTCCAGGAACAGGATGCGGAATTGCTCGGTGGGGTTATGCTGCATGGCGGCGTGGCAGTAATCCAGCAAAGCCTGCCAGGAACTGATGGCATGGCGGTGCAGCACCTCGCCCTTGAGCAGCCGCAAGCCGGCCACCCGCACCAGCTTGAGCATCGCCACCACAGCTTCCGAGCAGCCGGCCCGGCGCA
Organism: Alphaproteobacteria bacterium UBA7691; assembly: GCA_002482765.1. Classification (GTDB taxonomy): domain Bacteria; phylum Pseudomonadota; class Alphaproteobacteria; order Ferrovibrionales; family Ferrovibrionaceae; genus Ferrovibrio. Next base: position 683 of record DLGP01000122.1, on the reverse strand, counting down.
GGCGCTGCGGCTCGGCACTGAGCAGGGCGCCCAGGCTGCCGAAAGCCTGCAACAATTCCTTGGCCAGCGGCTTCACATCGCGGCGCGGAATGGCGCTGAACAGCAGCAATTCCAGAATCTCGTAATCCGGCATGCCGTCGCCGCCGGTTTCCAGAAAACGCTCGCGCAGCCTTTCACGATGGCCCAGATAATGCGGCTTGGCCGCTTCGGCATCGGGGCTTTCGGGGGTGGCCGCTTTAGGCATAGGGTGGCTTGTGCAGACCCTTGGGCGATAGCGTGAAAATCTCGTAGCCGGTCTCGGTGACACCGATGGAATGCTCAAACTGCGCCGATAGCGAGCGGTCCTTGGTCACGGCGGTCCAGCCATCGGAGAGCAGCTTCACCTGCCACTTGCCGGCATTCACCATCGGCTCGA
>DLGP01000122.1:0-148 GCA_002482765.1 Alphaproteobacteria bacterium UBA7691 | reverse complement strand
CTGGATGGCATGGCCGATATCGCCGGTGGTGGCGCCGGGCTTCACCACTTCGATGCCGCGCATCATGGCTTCATAGGTGATGTCGGTCAGCCGGCGCGCCTTCACGCCCACATCGCCCACCGGAAACATGCGGCTGGTATCGCCATGC
>DLGP01000097.1:3439-5406 GCA_002482765.1 Alphaproteobacteria bacterium UBA7691 | reverse complement strand
GCCGCCGTAAGCCTTCGCGATGTTGTTGATCAGCTCCTGGATCAGCACGGTCTTGACGACGCCGGCGCCGCCGAACAGGCCGATCTTGCCGCCCTTCGAGTAAGGCGCGAGCAGGTCAACCACCTTGATGCCGGTGACCAGCACCTTCTGCTCGGTCGACTGATCGATATATTCCGGCGCCGGAGCATGGATCGGAGCCGCCTTCTTGGCGTTCACCGGGCCGCGCTCGTCAATCGGCTGGCCGATCACGTTGATGATGCGACCCAGGGTTTCCGGACCCACCGGCACCGAAATCGGCGCGCCGGTATCCGACACTTCCATGCCGCGCACCAGACCATCGGTGGAATCCATCGCGATGGTGCGCACGGTGTTCTCGCCGAGATGCTGCGCCACTTCGAGCACCAGATGGTTGCCCTGGTTGGTGGCCACCAGCGCGTTCAGAATCGCCGGCAGATGGCCATCGAACTGCACGTCCACGACGGCGCCGATAACCTGGGTGATGTGACCTTTGGTTGTCATGATACTGCTCCGCTCCTGCTGTTCCGTCTCGTCCCGCGCGCGCCGTTCTTACACGGCCTCGGCGCCGGAGATGATTTCGATAAGTTCCTTGGTGATCTGGGCCTGACGCGAGCGGTTATACACCGTGGTCAGCTTCTTGATCATTTCGCCGGCATTGCGCGTGGCGTTGTCCATTGCCGACATGCGCGCGCCCTGTTCGGAAGCGGCATTTTCCAGCAAGGCCCGGTAAACCTGCACCGACAGATTACGCGGCAGCAGCTTTTCCAGGATTTCGCCTTCTTCCGGCTCGTAATCGTAGATCGCGCCACCGGCATCACCCTGCGCGCCGCCAGCGTCGCTGACCTGCGCCGGGATAAGCTGGGTGCCGGTCGGCACCTGGCTGATCACAGAGACGAAATTGTTGAAGAAGATCGTCGCCACGTCGAATTCGCCGGCCTCGAACATCGCCACCACGCGGTCGGCGACGGCCTGGGCCTCGCTGAAGCCGATGCGGCGCACCTTCGACAGATCGACGGTATCGATGATCTTGTCGGCATGGTCGCGGCGCAACTGATCGCGACCCTTCTTGCCGACACAAAGGATTTTCACCTTCTTGCCCTGGGCGGTCAGTTCCTCAACGCGCCGGCGCGCCAGCTTCACGATCGAGGAATTGAACGCGCCGCACAGGCCGCGCTCGGCAGTGGCAACCACCAGCAGATGCACATCATCGCGACCGGTGCCGATCAGCAGGCGCGGGGCGTTATCCTGCCCGGCCTGGCCAGCGGCCAGAGCCGACAGCATGCCCGCCATGCGCTCGGCATAGGGACGGGCCGCTTCGGCCGCTTCCTGGGCGCGGCGCAGCTTGCTGGCTGCCACCATCTTCATCGCCTTCGTGATCTTCTGGGTCGATTTGACCGAGTTGATCCGAATGCGCAGGCTCTTAAGGCTTGGCATTGCGCGTGGTCCTCAGGCCGTTATCAGGCAAAGCTCTTGGAGAAATCTTCCAGGATCGCCTTCAACTTGGTTTCAATATCCGGGGTCAGCGCCTGGGCATCGCGGATCGCCTGGAGCAGATCGCCATGCTTGCTGCGGATGGCACCCAGGAAGGCGGCCTCGAAGCGGTTCACCGCATTCACCGGGATGCGATCAAGATAGCCCTTCACGCCGGCATAGATCGACACCACCTGCTCTTCGACCGGCAGCGGCTGATACTGCGGCTGCTTGAGCAGCTCGGTCAGACGTGCGCCACGATTGAGCAAACGCTGGGTCGCCGGATCGAGGTCCGAGCCGAACTGGGCGAAAGCCGCCATTTCGCGATACTGCGCCAGTTCCAGCTTGATCGAGCCGGCAACCTGCTTCATCGCCTTGATCTGCGCCGCCGAACCGACGCGGCTGACCGACAGACCAACGTTGATGGCCGGGCGGATGCCCTTATAGAACAGTTCGGTTTCAAGGAAGATCTGGCCGTC
>DLGP01000097.1:3254-3413 GCA_002482765.1 Alphaproteobacteria bacterium UBA7691 | reverse complement strand
GATCGAGATCACGTTGGTCGGGATATAGGCCGACACGTCACCGGCCTGGGTTTCGATCACCGGCAGAGCGGTGAGCGAGCCGGCGCCGAGCTTGTCATTCATCTTCGCGGCGCGTTCCAGCAGGCGCGAGTGGATGTAGAACACGTCGCCCGGATAGGC
>DLGP01000097.1:2896-3206 GCA_002482765.1 Alphaproteobacteria bacterium UBA7691 | reverse complement strand
TCGACAGATCGTCATAGATGATCACGGCATGCATGCCGTTATCGCGGAAATACTCGCCCATGGCGCAGCCGGTATAGGGCGCCAGGAACTGCAACGGCGCCGGCTCGGAAGCGGTGGCGGCAACCACGATGGAATATTCCATCGCGCCCGACTCTTCCAGAGTCTTCACCACCTGCGCCACGGTGGAGCGCTTCTGGCCCACGGCGACATAGATGCAATACAGCTTCTTCTTCTCGTCGGTGCCGGCGTTGACACCCTTCTGGTTCAGGATGGTGTCAATCGCCACGGCGGTCTTGCCGGTCTGGCGGTC
>DLGP01000097.1:432-2828 GCA_002482765.1 Alphaproteobacteria bacterium UBA7691 | reverse complement strand
AGGGCGTCGAGCGCCTTCAGGCCGGTCTGCATCGGCTCATGCACCGACTTGCGCGGGATGATGCCCGGCGCCTTCACTTCCACGCGGCTGCGGGTGACATCCACGAGCGGACCCTTGCCGTCAATCGGATTGCCGAGCGCGTCGACCACGCGGCCGAGCAGACCCTTGCCAACCGGCACGTCAACGATGGCGCCGGTACGCTTGACGGTGTCGCCTTCCTTGATACCACGATCTTCACCGAAGATCACGACGCCGACATTGTCGACTTCGAGGTTGAGGGCCATGCCCTTGATGCCGCCCGGGAATTCGACCATCTCGCCGGCCTGGACCTTATCGAGGCCATGCACGCGGGCGATGCCGTCACCGATGCTGAGCACCTGGCCGACCTCGGAAACCTCGGCTTCAGCGCCGAAATTCTTGATCTGGCTCTTCAGGATTTCGGAAATCTCTGCGGCGCGGATATCCATCACGCAACCCCTTTCATCACGGACTTGAGCGAGTTGAGCTTGGCACGGATCGACGCATCGATCATGCGCGAGCCGAGCTTGACGACGAGGCCACCGATCAGCTCGGGTTCAACCCGGGCCTGGACCACCACATTGCCGGCGGCGGCCGACGACAATGCCGATTTGAGCTGTGCCAGCGACTGATCGTCGAGCGGCACGGCCGACACCACCTCGGCGACAATCTCGCCGCGATGATGGCTGAGCAATTTCTTGTAGGCGGCAATAACATCCGCCAGCACAAAAAGGCGGCGATTCTGCGCCAGCACGCCGACGAAACGGCGCGTCAGGTCATTGAAACCGGCCTTTTCCATCACGGCAGCGATGGCCGCGCCCTGTTCGGCGCGGGAGAAAGCCGGCGACCGGATCAGCCGCACCAGATCGGCCGAATCGGCCAACATGGCAGTGAGCTGATCAAGATTCTGGGCGACGGCATCGAGTTGCCCACCATCACGCGCCATATCAAACAGCGCGGTGGCGTAGCGGCCGGCAATGCCGGAGACGAGAGCGCTTTGCTGAGCCACGAACGACCCTTTGTTTATTGGTCCGGCCCCACACTTCGCAGCGCGAGGGGAACCCCCAGTCGGAACCATCAACGATCTTGGGCCGTCGCCATCCATGCCGAAGCGCGGCTAAGATTTTGATTGGCCTGAATTTTCGCGCACGAACAGAGCGTTTTCCGCTACCACCCGGCGCGAAAGCCGCGTTTACCTAGCATAAGGGTTTCGCCACCGCAACATGGACCGTGCGCGCAGTTGCGACTAAACGCCGCATAAACGGCGGTTCACCACACTTATCCACAGATTGCGTCATTTCAGCGGTAACTCAGCGCCTCGGTGAGCCGGCGGAAGCGGCCGGCTTCCAGGCGATAGACATAAGCCTGCTGCGTGCCTTGGTGGTTCCGGGCAGAAAAACGCTGCACCGTGCCGCCGAAAATATCGCGATAGCCGCCGATTCCCTCTGCTGCCCGGGCCAGATTCAGGCCGGTGGGATTGGCGCCGGCGCGATCCAGCGCCAGCACTGCCAGATCAATGATGGCGGCACCATAGATCGCGCCGGCATTGGGCTCGGCGCCATAGGCGCGTTTATAGGCATCCATCCAGGCCAACACCTCGGGTGCCGCCGTGTCGCGATAGGGCAGCGCGATGCTGGCCATGGCATAAAGCCCGTCCGTGACCCCGCCGGGCGCCTGCTCGATCAGGTAATCGTAGACCGTGGAGGGGCCGAGGAAATCCACCTGCCAGCCGCCGCGCCGCGCCGCGCCCATGGCCAGCAAAGTGTCGCGGAATAATGTGGCCAGCACCACCAGATCGCAGCCGGCATGGCGCAGCCGCGCAACATTGGCCGCCAGATCGGTATCGCCCGGCTTATGCGGCACCGCCTCGCGCAAGGCCAGACCCTGCGGCGCCAGGGTGTTCTGGATCGCCGCCAGCACCTCGGCGCCGTAATCCGTGTCCTGATACAGCGCGCAGACGGCGCGCTTGCCTTTCTCCGCCAGCATCCAGCCCAGGCCGCTGCGTATCTGATCGTAATACAGCGAGCCGGAGAGGAATTTCAGCGCATGATGCGGCTCGATCATGCTGCGGCTGGCGGCCATCGGAAACAGGTTCGGCACCCCGGCCTTGAGTTGCAGCGGCAAGGCGGCGTTATTCATCGGCACACCGAGCGCGCCGACAATCGCCACCACCCGGTCACGCTGGATCAGCTTGTTCACCGCCTGCACCGCACGCGCCAGCTGGAAGCCGTGATCCTCCACGATCAGCCGCACCGGGCGGCCCTGGATGCCGCCAGCGGCATTCACCGCATCAAGCCGCAGCCGCATCGCATTCACCACCGCCACGCCATACAGCGCCGCCGGGCCGGACAGGTCGGTATGCGTGCCTAATCGAATCT
>DLGP01000097.1:0-415 GCA_002482765.1 Alphaproteobacteria bacterium UBA7691 | reverse complement strand
AACAGCAGCAGCAAAGCCAGCAGCCCACTCCGAAAATTCAGCATATTTGCCCCCACGCCATCGCCTGCCATGCCGCCTTGGCCTACACTCTTGGCGACATGCCAAGAAATCCGATCCTTTCACCAAAACACATCAGCGTGAATCCGGAGACGCAACGGAAAGCCGCAAAAATTGCAGCTTTTTTGCTGCCTTGGTATGACAAGCACCATCGTTTTCTACCTTGGCGGGCCAATCCGGGGCAGCCGCGCGCGGAACCGTATCGGGTATGGCTCAGCGAGATCATGCTGCAACAAACCACGGTGGCCACCGTGATCCCGTATTTCGGCCGTTTCCTGGCACGCTGGCCCAGGCTGACCGATCTAGCCGATGCGCCGCAGGAGGATGTGCTGGCCGAATGGGCCGGGCTGGGCTATTA
>DLGP01000035.1 GCA_002482765.1 Alphaproteobacteria bacterium UBA7691 | reverse complement strand
ACCAGGCCCAGCAGCAGGCCCAGAATGGCGCGCATCAGATGCATCGGCCGCCATCCACCTCCATGCACACACCGGTGATGAAATCGGCTTCGTCGGAAGCCAGATAGAGCGCGGCATTGGCGATATCGCGCGGCGTGCTGAAACGGCCAATCGGGATTGTCGAGACGAATTTGGCCTTCATCTCGTCGGTTTCCTCGCCGCCCATGAATTCCTTCAGCATCGGCGTCAGGCCGGCCACCGGGTTGAGCGCGTTGACACGAATCTGCTCCGGCGCCAGTTCCACAGCCATGGCCCGGGTCAGTGTGATCACGGCGCCTTTTGAGCCATTATACCACACTAGGCCGGGGCGTGGCCGCACGCCGGCGGTGGAGGCGATGTTGATAAAGGCGCCTCGGCCGCGCTTGCGCATTTCCGGCACGGCATACATCGCCGCCAGATAGATGCTTTTCACATTCACGGCAAAAATCTTGTCAAAGGTGGCTTCGTCGGTATTCAGCAAGGGCGCATTGCGCTGCGGCATGCCGGCATTGTTGATCATGATGTCAAGGCCACCGAATTTTTCCGCCGTAGCCGCCACCATAGCCTGCATCGAGGCTGCCACGCTGACATCGGTATGCAGCGCCAGGGCCTGGCCGCCGGCCGCCGTAATCTCGCCAGCCACCCGCTCGGCTGCGGCCAGATTTAGATCGGCTACTGCCACGGCGGCGCCCTCAGCGGCAAAACGCTTGGCGATGCCTTCGCCGAAACCCGAACCGCCACCGGTGACTACCGCCACTTTGTTTGCCAGTCGCATCCTGTACGCTCCTCCGTCAGACTTTATATACGCGCCGGCATGTCGATAACGCGGGCGGCGGGAAAACCCATCCGCGCCACTGTACCCTGGCCGGGAGCGCTTTCAAGCGTGAGCGTGCCGCCATGCGCCTGCATCAGCCGGCGCGAGAGTGGCAGGCCCAGGCCGCTGCCCTCGAAGCGGCGCTGATGCGAGCCATCGGCCTGCACGAAGGGCTCAAAGACGCGGGCAAGATCGGCTTCATCAATGCCGATGCCCGAATCGCGCACGATCAGTTCCAGCCCGTCATCGGCGCTGCGGGCGATGCTGATGGCGATTTCGCCACCCGGCGGGGTGAATTTCAGCGCATTCGACAGCAGGTTTAGAATCACCTGGCGGGTCATGCGCGCATCGGCATGCAGCAAGGGCGGTTCCGGCCCGATATCCAGATTGTCCACCAGCCGGATGGCGCGGCTTTCGGCGATTTCGGCCAGCGACCGCAGGCAGACCCGCGCCAAGGCCAGCAGGTCGATCTCCTCGGCATGCGGCACCAGCTTGCCGGCTTCGGCGCGGCTGAGGTCGAGCACACCATTGATCACAGTCAGCAGATGGCGGCCGCTATCCAGGATGTCGCGCACATATTCCTGGTATTTTGCCGCGCCCAGCGGCCCGAGATGCTGGCGGTCAAGCAATTCGGCAAAACCGATGATGGAATTCAGCGGCGTGCGCAATTCATGGCTCATATGCGCCAGGAATTCGCTCTTGGCGCGGCTGGCGGTTTCGGCCGCATTCCGCGCATGCGCCACTTCCGCTTCCACCCGGGTCTGGTCGGTGATGTCGTAAAGCACACTCAGCGCCACCTGGCGGCCATCAAACAGGATTGGCCGGCCCTGCACCTGCAAGGTCAGCGGCGAACCGTCCAGCCGCCGCGCCTCCATGCGCACCGGTTCTGGCATGATGCCTTCCTGCTGAATGCGCAGGCTCCGCGCCAAAGCCAATTCACGGTCTGCCGGATCGAGTATCTCGAAGATATTGCGGCCGATCAGCGCGCCGAGATTCTCCGCCCGCAACATGCGCACGGCGCCGGGATTGGCAAAGATCACACGGCCCAGGTCCTGCACAATGAACCCATCCGGCACCAGATCGAATACCGCGCGCAACTGGGTTTCGCGTGCCTCCAACTCGGTTTCGGTGCGGCGATGTTCGCGCAGGCTGCGCAACAGCCGCGCCGCCAGCAGGCCGGCCAGGCCAAAACAGGCCAGGATCGCCGCCGCCAGCAGCAGGAAACGCTGCCCATTATGCTGCCACCACAGCAACACCCAGCCCTCTGCGGGGCAGCGCACCTCCAGTGCCAGGCCAAAATCCGCCAGCAGGGCCGGGCGCAGGGTGAACCAGGGTTCAGTGCCGGGTTCGGCGGCATCCAGCCAGGCCGGGCCATCCTGGCGCAGCCAGCGCAGGCTGGTGCCGCTGCCGGGCAGGCGGCCGATATCCTGCGGCAATACAAAGCCGATCACCGCCCAATCGGCTGGTCGGGCCGGATCGTGGTAATCCACAGCATGCAGCAGGCTGGCACAGAGGCGCCCGGGATTGGCGTCGTCGCACGCATAGGGCGGGCCGATCCAATCATGGCTGTTCTTATGCAATTCTCTGATTTCAATCAGTAATTCTGCCAGATTAGGCGGCGCCGGCAGTTGCCCAAGGCCACCGATTGGCCGCCCTTCGGCATCCACCAGCAACAGGCTATGCTCGCGCTGCACCACGTCGGCCAGAATGGCGCCGCCGCTTTGCAGCAGCCCCTCGGCATTGCGGGCCAGATCGGCCAAACCATCGGTCAGCAGGCCGATATTCCGCGCTTCGTGAATTCTGGCCGCCAGGGCTTCGGCCTTGGTGCTGGCTTCGGCTTCGCTCAAGCGTCGCAGCGCCGACGCTTCCCGCGCCACATCTGCCGCTGCCCACAGGATCAGGGCGGTGATGGCGAGAAGCGGCAGCAGCACGGCAATCCGGAGGTTCGCGCCCTGCGTGTTTTTCATTGCCGCCAAGCCTATCAGCCGGGAAATGCTGCGACAATCCGTCATATAGTCTAAGGCACGGAAATTCCTTGTACGCGCTGTTGCAGCAGACTATTAGAGAGGCGCAATTTCCGGCTTTCCCTCATTCGGATTCGATTTCACGCCGATGCGTGCCTCCGACACTTCGCCGGGCCAACCCGATCCGGTTTCCGCCATGCAAGCCGTGCCTGGTCAGGTGCCCGATCTTGCCGTGGTCATCCCCGTGCATAACGAGGCCGAGAATATCGGCGCGTTGCTCGCGGAAATCTGCGCCGCCTTGCGCGGCCGCATCAGCTTCGAGATTGTGGCGGTGGATGATTGCTCCACCGATGCCTCCACCGAGACCCTGCGCCAGCTGGCAGCCACCACGATGCCGGAATTGCGGCCGATCCGGCATCGCCACAATGCCGGGCAGTCGATGGCGGTGCTGAGCGGCGTGCGGGCCGCCCGGGCGCCCTGGATCGCCACGCTGGATGGCGATGGCCAGAACGACCCGGCCGATCTGCCGGCCTTGTGGGCCATGCTGCGCGCCGAACCCGATGGCGGTGCCCGCCTGCTGGTGGCCGGCCATCGCACCCGGCGCCGCGATACCTGGGTGAAGCGCTATTCCTCGCGCATCGCCAATGGCGTGCGCGCCCGGCTGCTGGGCGATGCCACGCCGGATACCGGCTGTGGCCTGAAGATGCTGGCGCGTGATTTTTTCCTGGAATTGCCAGCTTTTAACCATATGCACCGGTTCCTGCCGGCTCTGGCCCTGCGCCATGGTGGTCGGGTACGCTCGGTGCCGGTCAATCACCGCCCGCGTGGCGGCGGTGCCTCGCATTACGGCACCTGGGGCCGGCTCAAGGCCGGCATCGTGGATATGATTGGTGTGATCTGGCTGCAACGCCGTTGGCGCGATAGCGGCGGCTATGATCCGCTGAACTGAGTTGGGAGTTGGCGCCATGCTGGCTGAATTTATCGAGCGGCTGCTCGACAATCTGAGTTTCTGGGCAATCATCGGCTTTGGCGGCCAGGCGGTGTTTGCCTCGCGCTTCATCGTGCAATGGATTCATTCCGAGCGCGTGCGGCGCAGCGAAATTCCGCTGGCTTTCTGGTATATCAGCCTGGTCGGCGGCATTGTGCTGCTGGTTTATGCCGTGCACCGTGCCGATCCGGTTTTTATCATCGGCCAGGTCACCGGGCTGTTTGTTTATGTGCGTAATCTCAATCTGATCTATCGCGAGCGCCGCCGCCTTGCGGCAGAGGTGACCTGATGCCGCTGCTCGGTAGCCGGCCGGCGCATCTGGCCACGGCGGCCTTGTGGCTGCTTTTGCTGGTGGCCGCGCTGATCGCCCGGCCGCTGATGCCGATTGACGAGACGCGCTATGTCACCGTCGCCTGGGAAATGCACCTGGCCGATCATTGGCTGGTGCCGCTGCTGAATGGCGAACCCTACCACCACAAGCCGCCCTTGCTGTTCTGGCTGATCCGGCTTGGCTGGATGGTGTTTGGCGTTTCGGAAACCTGGGCGCGGCTGGTGGCGCCGCTTTTTGGCCTTGGCGCCTTGGCGCTGACCGGCCTGCTGGCGCGGCTGCTGTGGCCGGGCGAACTGGGCCGCGATAGCAGCGCGCTGGCGCCTTTGCTGCTGCTGGCCGGGGCATGGTGGATGCTGTTTGCCACCCTCACCATGTTTGACCTGATGATGGCCTTCTTTGCCCTGGCAGCGTGGATCGGCCTGACCCTGGCGCTGCATCATGGTCGGCGCCTGGGCGGCCTGCTGCTCTTTGGTCTCGCCATCGGCTTTGGCATCCTGGCCAAGGGGCCGGTGATCCTGGTTTATGCCCTGCCGCCGGCTTTGTTTGCGCCGCTCTGGGTGGGTAATCTGCAAATCCGCTGGCTGGGCTGGTATCTCGGTGTGCTGGCCGGCATTGTGCTGGGCGCCGCCATCGGCCTGGCCTGGGCCTTGCCGGCGGCCGAAGCCGGCGGCCCGGCCTTCAAGCAGGCTTTGCTCTGGGGCCAGACCGCCGGCCGGATGAAGGACAGTTTCGCCCATAAAAAGCCGTTCTGGTGGTATCTGCCTTTGCTGCCGCTGCTGCTGGCGCCGTGGCTGTTCTGGCGCCCGACTTGGCATGCGCTGTGGCTTGGCAATGGCGCCTGGCGCGATGCCGGCCTGCGGTTCTGCCTGATAGTCGGCCTTAGCGGCCTTGTGGTGTTTTCCGCTATCAGCGGCAAGCAGCCGCATTACCTGCTGCCGCTGGCGCCGGCCTTTGCCCTGCTGCTGGCGCATGGCCTGGTGATGGGGCGGGCTATTCCGCGCCGCCTGGATGCCGCCTTGCCAATCGGCTTCATCCTGCTGCTGGCGGTGGCTGCCCTGGCGCTGCCCTTCATCCTGCAAGCCCGCCCGGTCCTGGCCGAGCGGCTTGATCTGCCGGATTGGGCGCTGGAGCAGCATGCCGAAGTGGTGCTGGCGCTGTTTGGCTTTGCCCTGCTGGCGATAATACTGGCGCGCGGCACGGGGCTGGGGCGGCAGCTTGGCGCGGTGATCACTGTGGGCGCCGGCCTGTTTCTCACCGTGCATCTGGGCGTGTTTCCGCCGGCCCGGCTGGCCTATGACGGCGCCCCGGCGGCGTTGCAGATCAAGCTTGCCCAGGATGCCGGCCGGCCGGTGGCCTTTGCCGGCGATTACCATGGCGAATACCAGTTCCTGGGCCGCCTGGCCAAGCCGCTGCCTGAAATCGAATATCGCGATATTCCGGCTTGGTTTGCCGCCAATCCCACCGGCCTGATGGTGGCGCGTTATCGTGAGGAGCGCTTGGCTGTTGGACCAAAGCCGGTCTACACCCAGCCCAAGCGCGGCCGTATCATGGTGATCTGGGACAAGGCGGCGCTGGATCAGCGGCCGGATTTTTTCACGCCGCATTAGGCCAAAACGATAACAGCAAAGGGGGGCAGCCGTGGGTTTGTTTGACGGATTTGAAACCAGGCGCCTGATGGGTGCCGGCGCCGAAATCAACCTGCGCATTGCCGGTTCCGGCCCGCCCTTGTTGCTGCTGCATGGTTATCCGCAAACCCATATCATGTGGCACAAGCTGGCGCCGCGCCTGGCCGAGCGTTTCACCGTGGTGGCGGCCGACCTGCGCGGTTATGGCGATAGCGGCAAGCCGGCTTCCGACCCGCAGCACCGGGTCTATTCCAAACGCGCCACCGCCGCTGACATGGTGGCGGTGATGCAGCAACTGGGTTTCCCGCGTTTCCGCCTTGCCGGGCATGATCGTGGCGGCCGGGTTTCGCATCGCTTGGTGCTGGACCATCCGCAGGCGGTGCAGCAGGTGGCGGTGCTGGATATCATCCCGACCCTGACCCTGTTCGAGACCTTCAACCAGGCGGTGGCGACAGCCTATTACCACTGGTTTTTCCTGGCCCAGCCGGTGGGCCATCCGGAACGGATGATCGGCGCCGACCCGGATTATTACCTGGAGAGCAAATTGCGCGCCTGGTCGGCGGGGGATGATGTCTACCCGCCCGAGGCGATGGCGGAATATCAGCGCTGTTTCCGTGACCCGGCCACCATCCATGCCACCTGCGAGGATTATCGCGCCGGCGCCAGCATTGACTTGGCCGATGATCGCGCCGATGCCGACAAGCGCATTGAATGCCCGTTGCTGGTATTATGGGGCGGCAAGGGTATCATGCACCGGCATTACGATGTGCTGGCCACCTGGCGCGACAAGGCGCTGGATGTGCGCGGGGCGGCAATGCCCTGCGGCCATTTCCTGCCCGAGGAAGCGCCTGAGGAAACCTATCAAGCCCTGAGCGCGTTTTTCGCCTGAGGTTAGGAGAGCAAGTGACAATCCTTTCGCCCCAAAGCCCCGACCCGGACAAGCCGGCAATCATCCTGCCGCCGCCGCGCCCGAGCCTGTGGGTGCGGCTGCGCACCTGGTTTCTCGCCGGCATCATCATCACGGCGCCCATCGGCCTGACAATCTACCTGGTGGTTATCACCATCGAGGCGATTGACCGCAATGTGAAAAGCCTGATCCCGACCGGCTTTGAGCCGGAGCGCCTGCTGCCAGCCAATTTGCCCTTTGGCGTGCCGGGCCTGGGCGTGATTGCCGCCGTGTTGCTGCTCACCCTGGTCGGGTTCCTGTTCACCAATTTCCTCGGCCGCTCGCTGCTGCATTTCAGCGAACGGCTGGTGGCGCGCATGCCGGTGATCCGGGGCCTCTACAGTGCGCTGAAGCAGATTTTTGAAACCGTGTTCAGCCAGTCCGGCCAGTCTTTCCGCCAGGTTGCCCTGGTGCCATGGCCGGCCAAGGGCTCATGGACCATCGCCTTTGTCACTGGTGAACAGACCGGCGAAGTGGGCACGCGGCTCGGTCGCGAGCTGATTGCCTGCTATGTGCCCACCACGCCCAATCCTACCGGCGGCTACATGGTGTATTTCCCGCGCGAGGATGTGCAGGTGCTGTCAATGAGCGTGGATCAGGCGATGAAGCTGATCATTTCCTGCGGCGTGATCGTGCCGCCGGAAAAGGGTGTTCCCGAGCCACCGAGCGCGAAGTAGGGCGCTCGCCTAAAAAGGCGCCATCGGCTCTCCAAGCCGGTTTCGCCCCTCGCGTCATGCGCGGACTTGATCCGCGCATCTCATTTTTTCTCCATTTTCCAAGAATTATAGGGCAAGAGGAGAGATGCGCGGATCAAGTCCGCGCATGACGAGGGCATAGGCTAGCCACGATGCGCGCTGTTTCAATCTTGCTTATTGAATTGAATTCAATTAAGTTTTCGCCATGGCACGGGAACGTCAGGCAGCAAAAAAAGCGGCGACCACTGGAAGCGCAGTGGTGGAGATCGGCCGGGCCGATACGCGGCTTCGTATCCTGGCGGCGGCGGCGGCTGAATTGGTGGCCGGCGATGGCGTTATGGAGATCGGCGACGTGGCGCGCCGGGCCGGGGTTTCGGTTGGCCTGAGTTATCATTATTTCGGCTCCAAGGCCGGGCTGGTGGCGGCCTTGGTGGAGGATTTCTACGACCGCTACGATGCCCGGGTAATGGCGGTGAACCCGCAGCCTGGCGCAGATTGGGGCCGGCGCGAAAAGCTGCGGCTGGAAGCCATGGTGGCATTTCACTATGCCGAGCCACTGGCGCCGATTGTGCTGGCCCGGCTCAACCGCGAGCCGGAAGTGGCTGCGGTGGAAGCGCGCCGGCTCCAGCAGCATATTGAACTGGCGGCGCATAATATCGCGCTGGCGCAGCAGCGCGGTGAAATTCCGCTCCGGCTTGATCCGCATCTGCTTGGCGCAATGATCCTGGGCGGGCTGCGCCAGGCCACCGGGCAAGCGCTGGCGCAGCCGGAACGACCGGATCAGGCGCGGCTTGCCGCCCAGCTTTGGGATTTCATCGCCGGCATGGCGCAATTCAAAACAGCCGGGCAGGGGGAGAGCGGGTAATGGATCAGGCCACCCAAACGGCATGGCTGGCGCGCAGCCTGCGCCATCTTGAAGCCGGCACCACCGATCAGGGCGAGGCGGTCACGCGCATCGACGTGGCGCGCTATACCAGCGCCGAATTCATGGCGCTTGAAACCAATAGGGTGTTCCGCCGCCTGCCCATCGCCGCCGGCTTTTCCGCCAAACTGGCAAAGCCCGGCGATTTCATCACGCATCAGCATCTTGGCCTGCCGCTGCTGCTGGTGCGCGGCCGGGATGGCGGCATCAACGCCTTTCTCAATGTCTGCCGGCATCGCGGCGCGCGGCTGGTGGCGGCGCGCGAAGGCTGCGACAAACGCAGCTTTTCCTGCCCCTATCATGCCTGGACCTACGACACCGATGGCCGGCTGCTCAGCCTGCCGCATGAGGCGGATTTCGGCGCGCTCGACAAAGCCGCGCACGGCCTGGTGCGGCTGCCGGCGGCCGAAGCTTTCGGCATCATCTTCGTGTTGCCGCAGCGCGATGCGGCGACGCCTGATCTCGATGCCTTCCTCGGCCCGCTCAAGCGCGACATGGAAGGCTTCGGCCTGGGCCGGCATGTGGTGTATGACGAACGTGAGATCGGCCTGCGCTGCAATTGGAAAGTGGTGATCGAGGGCGGGCTGGAAACCTATCATGTGCGCCATGCCCATAGCCGCACCATCGCGCCGATGTTCCTGGATAATGTCAGCGTGATGGAGCGTTTTGCGCCGCATGCGCGGCTGTATTTCACCAAACGCGAGGCGCGCAAGCTGAAGGGCCAGGCGCTGGACGGGTTGAATGTGCGGGATTTCGGCAATCCGCTGTATTTCTTCTTTCCCAACCTGATTGTGCTGGTGCAGCCGGATCATGCCACGGTGATGATTACCCATCCCGCTTGCACCGACAGCTGCATTATCCAGGGCGCGGCGCTGATCCCCGAGCCGCCGCAGAGCGACAAGGCGCGCCAGCATTGGGACAGGAATGTGAAAATCTTCTGGGATGCGCTGGACGAGGATTTTCAGATGGGCCAGTCGATCCAGGCCGGCTTCGCCTCTGGCGCCAATGATCACATTACCTTTGGCCGCTTTGAGCATCCCTGCGGCTGGTTCCATGCCGCACTGGACGAGGCGATGCAGGAATAGCGCGGCTTACCAGCTACTGTCGCTGCTGTTGCCAACACCGTTGGAACGCCGCATCAGATCGCGCAGGGTTTCAAAAGCCATCATCTTGGCCATGTGATCCACCATGCGGCGCTGCTCGGCCATCATTTGCGCCACGGTCATGCTATCCGTGCTGCTGGCGGGTGCTGCATTGCTGTTGCCGGCCCCGGCCACCTGCTCAAGCCCTTCGGCATGGGCTTCCAGCTTGCGGCTGAAATAGGCATGGATATCGCCAACGCTGCGCTTGCGCCCGGCGCTGTCAAAAAACACGCCGGTATTGGCTGCGGCCGCTTCGGGCAGCAGGTCGGCGGCCGGCATATCGGGCCGGTCGCGCAGGGCGGTGAGGAATTTGCTGGCGCCGTTGCCGCCCAGAAAATGGCCGAGATAAAGTTCGGTCTTGCCCACCTCAACGCCGAATTCGCGCGAGAGCAGGGCCTGGTTGCCACGGGCATATTCCGCCGCCATGGCCGAGGCGATGCGCGGATCATCGCGCAGCGCCAGGATGGCCTGGCGTTCGGCGGCATCGGCCACACGCGGGCGGCCATCATTGCCGCTGCCGATCTTGGCCGCCATATCGGCCAGGCCGTATTTGCCGCCATGTTCGCGCACCATGTCGAGCCAGGTGCCTTCAACAAACTGGAACAGACCGCGCGCCGAACTGGTCTTGGCCTGGGCATCGGTGCGAAAGCCGCTTTCTTGCGCCGCCTGTGATACCAGATAGGCAAAATCCACCCCTGTGCTGCGGCTGGCTTGCCGCAGGCTATCGAGGATTTCAGGACTCACCTTATGCTGCCCGATCTTGACCTGATCGGGACGGGCATTCAGCGAGCTGGGGGGGATCGGCGCGGCCATGGTTTCTTTCGTGGCTGGAATCATCCGATTGAAACCTAGTGCAGGATTGGCAAAGAATTCGTTAATCGGCTTTGGCGATAGTATTCTGATGCGAGTGTGGTGAGGGGCGTTTGCCGGAGCGTATTGCAGTGGTGCTGGAATGGCGGCCGGATTGGGGCCAGGATGGCCCGTGGCTGGTGCTGCTTGGCCTGCTGCTCGGCCTTGGCCTGTTGCTGCTGGTATTTGGTCTGCTGGATCGCTGGGCAAGCCGGCAATTGCGCATCGACCGCGTGGCATTGGCGATGCGTTATGGCGGTTTTATGAATTCCTGGGCGGTATTTGGCCGTCATGCCAGCGATTACCGTGATCTCAAGCCGATGTTCCCGGAGGCCGAGGCGGCGGAATTCGCCCGTTTCGGCGATGGCACGGCCTGCATCGTGGCGCGCTTTGCGGATGCCGCCCAGGCACGGGCCGCCGGCAGCGGCGCCTTTGGCAGCTTCGCGGCCAGCGGTGTTGAAGCCGATGAAACCGGGCTGCGTTTCAACACGGAGAGCCGTAGTTTTGCCCAATATGCCCAGGGTCAATGGCTGGTGGCCGAGGATACCCTGGTGGCGGTGTATGGCTCGGATGCCGCCAGCGTGGCGCGGCGGCGACGGCAATTGCCGTGTCTGAAGCAGCCAGCCATGCCCAGGCCGCTGCTCTGGCTGCGCAGCCGGCTGGGTTTCAGCCTGCTTTGCCTGGCCTGGCTGGTTCTGCTGGCCGGCTTGCTGCTGCCGTTGCTGGAGCATAGCCAGGCGATACTGCCGCCGCCGGGGATTGCGGCGCAGGACGAGGCCACCCTGCGCGCCCGCTTGCTGGCCCTGACCACACCGCGCGATGGCGGCTTGCTGGTTTCTGCCGGCGCCATGCCGGGTAGTTTGCGCATCGAGCGGCGTTATGATGATGCGCGGTTTTTTGATGCGCTGGATTTTGGCGATTATGGCCGCGCCGTGGCAGCGATTGAGCTGCGGCTTGATCCGGCTTCACGCAGCGTCACGGTGCTGCGCCTGACCGGCCGGCTGCAAAGCCCGGATATGGCCGGTCAGCCGCCTTTGCCGCCGGCGCGCTGGTTCAATCTGGCCGGGTTGGCGCCAACCGATGCCGCCTTGCAGGCCAGATTGCGCGATCTTGTGCTGAGCCAGGGCTGGGCCTGGCGGCCGCAGTTTCTGCCGCGTCTGTGGTGAAGCCCGAAGCATTGCCAAACTATTGTTAGAAACCTAACCTGTCTGCCTTACCCGGATTGGGAGGAAGCAGAAAATGCCACTCGGTTATAAACAGATGGTGGCGGAGGCGCTGGCGGAAATCGTCACGCTGAGCCCGCAGGAAGCCGCCGAAAAGATGAACCAGCCCGATGTGGTGCTGGTGGATATCCGCGACCCGCGCGAATTGGAGCGCGATGGCGCCGTGCCGGGCGCCTTCCATGCCACGCGCGGCATGCTGGAATTCTGGATCGATCCGGAAAGCCCCTACGCCAAGCCGATCTTCCAGGAA
>DLGP01000087.1:314-4934 GCA_002482765.1 Alphaproteobacteria bacterium UBA7691 | reverse complement strand
TACGCCTTCGCGTACCATGACGGTCTTTGTTTAGGCCGCATCACGGCCGCATGAATTCGTAATCGCGGTCTTCCAGGTTTTCGATGGCGAATTGCAATTCCGAACGCACATTGTCGAGCGGGCGATGCTGCTTGAGGATACGCACGGCTTCGGCCAGCAGGTTGCTGGCGATGGTTTCCGGCGCCATGCCGGCGGCCTGGGCTTCGGCCAAGGCGGCTTCGACATGCTTGTTGACCAATTGATAGGCGCTCATCGTTGAATCCTTTTTTGCTGCGCGCTGTTCTGCCGCTTCAGCTGCCAGTGCGCCTTGATCTAAGTCAGCACGTTGCGCACCATGTCGGGCAGCATTTCCAGATGCCGCAGCGCCGCTTTCAGCCTGGCGCGGTCGGCCTTGCTGATGGCAGCCACCGGCAGGCGGCTGCCCGGCTTGCGGCCAGCAGCGAGATCGGCCAGTTGCTGGCGCAGCAGCAGGCCGAGGATCAGTTCATGCGCCATGAGCAAACCTTCCAGATCGGCGGCGCCGATATGGCCCAACTCGGCAGCGGCGCGCAGCCGCGCCTGGGTGGCGGTGGCGGGCAGGCCGAGTTTCAGCGCCATGCAGCGCGCCGCGCTGACCAGCGGCAGCAGGCCGCCAAGCTTGAGATCAACCAAGCCTTCCTTTTCCACCAGGCGGCCAAACAGGCCGATGGCGGGATGGATTTGCGCCGCCTGTTCGGCCAGCAGGCGCAAAAAAAGCGGCGAGGCGCGCGCGGCGGCCAGGGCTTCGCTGCGTAATTGCTCGCCCAGCCGGCGTTCGCCATGGATCGGTTGCAGGTCGAAGAAGATATCCACATTCAGCAGGGCTTCCGCCGAATGCCGCCGCACCCATTCCACCACGCGGGCACGCCACTGCCCCTGGGCGCCGCGCCAGGCGGTGTTCATCGCCATCACGCCGCCCTTGCAATAGGGAATGCCGGCAGCATCCAGCAGGTCGGAGACACGTTTGCCGGCGCGGGCATACCAGCCGTCATCCTCGCTGCTGCCGGCCTGGATGATGGCGTTATCCTGATCCGGCACCAGCAGGCTTTCGCCGCGCCCGCCCGAGCCCAGCATCAGCAAACACCAGGGCGCCGGGGCGGGATCGTTCTCGGCCTGCAATTGCGCTTCCACCAGGCTGGCGGCGCGGGTGGTGATATCGGCATAGATGCCGCTGATCACGGCGGCGATTTCGCTGGGGCTGAGTTTTTCTTCCAGCAGGGCGCGGCACAGATCGGGCAGGGCGGCGCGCACGGCACCCAGGCTGGCAGCATCGCCGGCGCCCTCAATGCCGTCGCTGACACTCTGCGCCTCGGCGGCGCGCTGGCGCAGCAGGGCACGGGCCGAAACCATGCCGACATAATCGCCGCGCCCGTTGGTCACTGCCAGATAACGCAGGTTGAGCCGCCGCATACGGCCGATGGCGCGGAACAGCAAGGCATCTTCCGGCAGGCTGATGATGCCGCGTGTCATCGCCTGGCCCACCGGCAGGTCGGCAGCAGCCGCGCCAAGCCGGGCCAGGGCGCGGGTCAGGTCACGTTCGGTCAGGATGCCGACCGGGCGGTCATGCTCACTCACCAGCAGGGCGCCGATATTCTGTGCCGCCATCAATTGCGCCGCTTCGGCCAGGCTGCGGCTCAGGTCCAGGCTGGTGGCCGGGCGGCGCATCAAGCTGCCGATGCGTTTGCGATAGGGGCCGGGATCAAGCTGGATCGGGCTGTCTTGCATGGCGTCAATCCGGCAGCAGCAGGTCTAGCGCCCAGCCGGCCTGGCGCTGGTTGAACACCAGGTCGCGCGGTCGGCACATCAATTCACGCGCCGCCCCCAGGGTGCCGATGCCCTGGGCGGCAAGATGTGGCCGCAAGGCACACCACAAGGCCGCTGCGGTTTCGCAATCGCCCAGGGCTTCATGGCGGTGCTGGATATGCACATCCAGCCGCGCGGCGATGCCTTCCAGAGTATAGCTCTGTTCACGCGGAAACAGCGCGGCATAAAGCAGGCCGATATCCAGCGCGGCCGGCGGGCGGCGAAATGGCAGCCTGGCCCGCTCGGCCTCGGCCCGCAGCAAGGCCAAGTCAAAGCCGATATTATGGCCCAGCAATACACGATGCTGCCAGAAGCGGATCACCATGCCGCCGATCAGGGCAAAGGGCGGTGCGGCGGCCACGGCGGCATCGCCGATGCCGTGTATGCGCGTGGCGCTGGCCGGAATCGGGCGGCCCGGATGCACCCGCAGGTCAAGCTGCAAGGCTTCGGCGGCATCCTGGCGCCAATGCAGGCCGCCGATGCTGACGATGCGATCCTTCAACGGATTGAGGCCGGTGGTTTCGGTATCCAGCACCGCCAGCGGCAGATCATGCAGCGCCAGGGTGGCGGGCAGGCCGGGTTCACTCTCGGCCAGGCGCCGCCGCCGGCCCATGCCCAGCCGGCGCCAGGCGGCGATCATGCGACGGGGCAGCGGCAGCGTGCGGGCCATGCCGCGCCAGGCTCAGTTGCTGCGGCGGGCGACCAGGGCAGCGGCCAGGTCTGCCAACTGGAAGCGTTTGCCCATGCTGGTGCGCAAAGCCACCATGTTGAAGCCAAGATCGCCGGCAATCACTTCCAGATCGTTGCGCTTCAGCTTGGTATGAATTGGCGCCAGTTCATGGATGGTGCTGGCCGTGGCGCGGATCACCTGTTCGGGCGGCTGCGGCGCCGCCAGGCTGGTGAGCGCAAAACGCTGGTCGAATTCGGCGATGCGATCAGCCCAGCCCTGCGGCCGATGCGCCGGCACGGCTTCATTGAGGATATCGGCATAAAGCAGCCGCAGGCCCTCGGCCACGGCGGCGCGCTGGCCGGGCTCATTCGGGCGCAGGCAGCCCTCGGCCACGATCAGCGTGTCGGCCAGGGTAAGCGAATAGGCTTCCCAGCGGCAAATCTCCAGCAATTCGCGGAAGATCGTTTCCTTCATCAGTTTCTCGAAGGCCAGCAGGGTTTTCACCCGGCAATAGCCGATCACCGATTTCTGCGCCAGATAGGCGGCTTCGCCGGCCACAAACTGGCGCAGGCCAGGCAGGTCGCCCACCTTGGGAGGAAAAAAGAAATCCATGCCGCGCTGCAACAAGCCGCGCTCGGACACTGCCATTTCCATGCTGCCTCCCATTCTTATCCACCCTATTTAGCGCCCGGCCCGGCCGGCTGCACCGCATTTTTGCATGGCGGCCAGACAATTTACTAAAGATTTACAGCCAAAGGCAAAACCGGCACGGCAGCGAATTTCGACTATGGTCTAATGAACGAAATTTTACACGCTCGTTATAGTCCTAGACACGTAGGGGAGGAATCGAGGGGTTTGCATTGCCTCTCCATGCGGATGCTCGAACACACAAACGAATTAAAAGGGGCAGGAGCGCCAAACATGACTCAACTTTCACCGGAAAAGGCCCAGGCCTATTGGTCCCGCACGTCGGGGCTGATGTGGACCATGCTCGCCATCTGGTTTGTCGCTGGCTTCGGCGTGCATTTCTTTGCGCCGCAGCTCAACGGCATCCGGATCATCGGTTTCCCGCTCGGCTTTTACATGGCCGCGCAAGGCTCGCTGATCATCTTCGTCGTCTCGCTGTTCTGGTTCTCCAGCAAGCAGAATGAGATTGATGAAGAGTTCGGCGTGGCTGAAGACGAATAAGGGGGGGCGCAGCCATGGCTGACAATTCGCAAGGCGGCGGTTTTATCAACAACCTCGGCAAGGTCTACGGCATTTATACCGGCGGTTTCGCCGCGTTCGTGATCTTCCTCGCCATTCTTGAACAGATGGGCGTCTCCAATCAGGTGATCGGCTATCTGTTCGTGTTCATGACCATCGGCGTTTACGCGCTGATCGGTGTGATCTCACGCACCTCTGAAATGGGCGAATACTACGTCGCCGGCCGCCGTGTGCCGGCGCTTTATAACGGCATGGCCACCGGTTCCGACTGGATGAGCGCCGCGTCGTTCATCGGCATGGCCGGTTCGCTCTACCTGCTTGGCTATGATGGCTTGGCCTTTGTGCTCGGCTGGACCGGCGGCTACCTGCTGGTGTCGATCCTGCTGGCGCCTTACCTGCGCAAGTTCGGCCAGTATACCGTGCCTGACTTCCTCGGCGCCCGGTATGGCGGCAATCTGGCCCGCTTCGCTGGTGTGATCGTGCTGGTTTCGGCGTCCTTCACCTATGTGACGGCGCAGATTTTCGGCGTTGGCATCATCGCTTCGCGCTTCCTCGGCATCTCGTTCGAGGTTGCGGTGTTCGTTGGTCTTGCCGGCATTCTGGTCTGCTCGATGCTGGGCGGTATGCGCGCGGTTACCTGGACCCAGGTGGCGCAGTATATCATCCTGATCATCGCCTACCTGATCCCGGTGGTCATCCTGTCGATGAAGGTGACCGGCGTGCCGATCCCGCAGTTGATGTATGGTCAGGCGCTGGAGAAGATCGAGGTGCTGGAAAAGACGCTCGGCGTGGTCAAGGGCCACACGGCGGTGTTTTCCGATGCCAAAGGCGTGATGAATTTCACCGATGCGATGAACTTCTTCGCGCTGATCTTCTGTCTCATGGTTGGCACGGCTGCACTGCCGCACATCCTGATGCGCTAC
>DLGP01000087.1:0-251 GCA_002482765.1 Alphaproteobacteria bacterium UBA7691 | reverse complement strand
ATCACGGCGCCGTCCTATGCCGCGTTTGCCAAGCTGGAAGTGTATCAGAACGTGATTGGTCAGCAGATCACGGCTTTGCCCGCCTGGGTGCAGTCGTGGGGTGCCATCGGCCTGGTCGGCGCCTGCGATGCCGCCAATGCCGACACTCTCTACGCGCTGTGCAAAGGCGTGAAGGGCAATGCTGACGGCATCTTGCAGCTCAGTGAGTTCCGTATCGCGGCCGATGCCATCGTGCTGGCCACGCCGGAAAT
>DLGP01000068.1 GCA_002482765.1 Alphaproteobacteria bacterium UBA7691 | reverse complement strand
TCCTCGGCGCTGGCTTCCAAGGCCACCGGCTTCCCGATTGCCAAAGTGGCGGCCAAGCTGGCCATCGGCTACACGCTCGACGAATTGATGAACGACATCACCGGGGTGACGCCGGCCTCGTTCGAGCCGACGATTGATTACATCGTCACCAAGATGCCGCGCTTCACCTTCGAGAAGTTCCCCGGCACCGACAAGCTGCTCAACACCTCGATGAAGTCGGTGGGCGAGGCGATGTCGATGGGGCGCTGCTTCCAGGAAAGCCTGCAAAAAGCCCTGCGCTCGATGGAAACCGGTTTGACCGGCCTCAACGAAGTGGCGATCCCGAATTACGAGGAAGGCGACAAGGATATCATCAAGGCGGCTTTGGCGCGGCCAACCCCGGATCGCCTGCTGGTGATTGCGCAGGCTTTCCGCCATGGCCTGAGCGCCGAGGAAATCCACGCCGCCTGCAAATACGATCCCTGGTTCCTGGCCCAGATCGAGGAAATCGTGCGCGCCGAGCAGGGCGTGCGCAAGGCTGGCTTGCCGCAGGATGCCGAGGCTTTGCGCAAGCTGAAGCAGATGGGCTTTTCCGATGCCCGGCTGGCTGAACTGGCCGGCCTGAAGGAAGCCGAGGTTTCCGCCACCCGGCGTGCCGCCAAGGTGCTGCCGGTGTTCAAGCGCGTGGATACCTGTGCTGCCGAATTTGAGAGCCGCACGCCCTATATGTATTCGACCTACGAATTCGGCGCCGAAGCCGAATGCGAGGCGCAGCCGACCGACCGCAAGAAGGCGATCATCCTCGGCGGCGGGCCGAACCGCATCGGCCAGGGCATCGAATTCGATTATTGCTGTGTCCATGCCGCCTATGCGCTGAAAGAGGCCGGCTATGAGACCATCATGGTCAATTGCAATCCGGAAACCGTTTCGACCGACTACGACACTTCCGACCGGCTGTATTTTGAGCCGCTGACGGTGGAGGATGTGCTGGAGATCGTGCGGGTTGAGCAATCCAACGGCAATCTGCATGGCGTGATCGTGCAGTTGGGCGGTCAGACCCCGCTCAAGCTGGCTGCCGGCCTGGAAGCCGCCAATGTGCCGATCCTCGGCACCTCGCCGGATGCCATCGATCTGGCCGAAGACCGCGAGCGTTTCCAGCAATTGTTGCAGCAGCTAGGCCTGCGCCAGCCGACCAACGGCATCGCCCGCTCGGAAGCCGAGGCACGCGAGGTTGTGGCGCGCATCGGCTATCCGGTGGTGATCCGGCCGAGTTATGTGCTGGGTGGCCGCGCCATGGAAATTGTGCGCTCCAACGCCCAGCTCGAACGCTACATGACCGAGGCGGTGCGGGTTTCCGGCACCTCGCCGGTGCTGATCGACAGCTACCTGTCGGATGCAATCGAAGTGGATGTGGATTGCCTGGCCGATGGCGAGACGCAGTTTGTTGCCGGCGTGATGGAGCATATCGAGGAAGCCGGCATTCATTCCGGCGATAGCGCCTGTGCGCTGCCGCCCTACAGCCTGGCTCCAGCGATCATCGACGAGATCGAGGCGCAGACCAAGGCGCTGGCCCGCGCGCTCAAGGTGGTGGGCCTGATGAATGTGCAATACGCGGTCAAGGACAGCGTGGTGTATATCCTGGAGGTCAATCCGCGCGCCTCGCGCACGGTGCCGTTTGTCGCCAAGGCCATCGGCGAACCTTTGGCCAAGATCGCCGCCCGTGTCATGGCCGGCGAGAAGCTGGCCAGTTTTGGCCTGGTGGCCAAGCGGCATGACCATATCGCGGTGAAGGAAGCAGTATTCCCGTTTGCCCGTTTCCCCGGCGTGGACATCATCCTGGGACCGGAAATGAAATCGACCGGCGAAGTGATGGGCATCGACCGCGATTTCGGTATGGCCTTTGCCAAGGCGCAGCTTGCCGCCGGCACCATCCTGCCGCGTGAGGGCAGCGTATTCATCTCGGTGCGCGATGGCGACAAGCCGGCCCTGGTGGAAGCAGCGCGCAGCCTGGTGGCGATGGGCTTGCAGATTGTTGGCACCACTGGCACCGCCAAATTTTTCCAGCAGCATGGCATTCCGGTGCGGCTGGTGAAGAAAGTGATGGAAGGCCGGCCGCATATTGTCGATTCGATGAAGAACGGCGAAATCCAGCTGGTTTTCAACACGTCGGAAGGTGCCGCCTCGATCCGCGACAGCTTTGACCTGCGCCGTACCGCGCTGATGAACAAAATCCCGTATTTCACCACCGTGGCCGGTGCCAAGGCGGCGGTGCGGGCGATTGAGGCGTTGCGCGCCGGAAGCCTTGCCGTATCGCCTTTGCAGGCTTATTTTTAGGGTTTGCGAGGATAGAGCCATGCAACGCATTCCCATGACCGCATCCGGTTTTAATCGCCTGGAAGCGGAGTTGAAGCACCTGAAAAGCGTCGAGCGGCCGGAAGTGATCCGGGCGATCTCGGAGGCGCGCGAGCATGGCGATTTGTCGGAAAACGCCGAATATCATGCCGCCAAGGAAAAGCAGGGCTGGATTGAAACCCGCGTGATGGAGCTTGAGGACAAGCTGGCCCGCGCCGAGGTGATCGATGTGTCCAAACTGTCGGGCGACAAGGTGAAATTCGGTGCCACCGTGGTGCTGGCCGACGAGGATACCGACGAAAAGACCACCTATCAGATCGTCGGCGCCGACGAATCCGACATCAAGTCGGGCCTGCTCTCGATCACCGCGCCGCTGGCCCGCGCTCTGGTGGGCAAGAGCGCGGGCGACAGCATAGAAGTTTCGGCGCCGGGTGGCGCCAAAGGCTACGAGATCGTCTCGGTCGACTATAAATAAGCACTATTTTCTGGTGTGAAATGCAGCCCGGGCGCAGAAAACCGCCCGGGACAGCATAGTGACGACCATCACAGAGCCAAAACCACATACTTTCGGTATACTGGTTGCCCTGCGGGTAATGGCAGCGCCCTTTGGCGTGGTCGGGAATTGCCCTGCTGCAAGGAGCGCCGAGCGCATGAGTGGTCCGAAGCGTGTTCTGTTGGTGGATGATGATCGCACCCTGCAATCGCTGTTGGCGGAGCAGTTGGAGGCGACCAAGGAATTCGCCACCCATTGCGTCAATGATGGTGCCGCCGCCATCGATGTGGCGCAGCGTGAATTGTTTGACCTGATCCTGCTGGATGTTGGCCTGCCCGATCTGGATGGCCGCGAGGTCTGCCGCGAAATGCGCCGCCTGGGTGTGCGCACGCCGGTGATCATGCTCACAGCCGCCGATAGCGACAGCGACACCATCCATGGCCTGGAAGCCGGCGCCAACGATTATGTGTCGAAGCCGTTCAAGATGGGCGTGCTGATCGCCCGCGCCCGCGCCCAGCTACGCCAGTTTGAGCAGAGCGAGGATGCGGTTTTTGCCATCGGCCCATACAGCTTCCGCCCGGCCAACAAACTGTTGCTGGATAATGAGAAGGCCGGCAAGAAGGTGCGGTTGACCGAAAAGGAAACCGCGATCCTGAAATACCTGCTGCGCGCCGGCCAGAAGCCGGTGGCGCGCGACACCCTGCTCACCGAGGTGTGGGGCTATAATGCCGGGGTTTCCACCCATACGCTGGAAACCCATGTCTACCGTCTGCGTCAGAAGATCGAGCGCAATCCTGCCGAGGCGCGGCTGCTGCTGACCGAACCCGGCGGCTATCGCTTGCAGCCATGAGCCGCTTTGCTGCCGTCTTGCGCTGCGGTGTTGCCTATTGGCCGGTGAAAAGCGGCGGCCGTTTCTCCGCCATGGCGCGGCGGCCTTCCTGGAAATCCAGTGTCTTGAAACTGGCGGCGGCGCGGTCACGCGCGGCGCGTTCGTCCAGCCGGCCATTGGCAATCTCGTTCAGGCTCTGCTTCATGCCGCGCAAGGCCAGCGGCGCCAGGCCGCTGAGTGTGCCGGCCAGGGCTTCGGCGCGAGCGCTGAGTTCGGTTGCAGGTACCAGCCAGTCGAGGAAATGGCAGCGCAGCATCTCGTTGGCATCAAAGGTTTCGGTGGCCAGGAACAGCCTTTTGGCCGGCCCCAGCCCAAGCCGCGCCACCGCCCGGCGCAGGCCATGGGCGTGGTATTGGATGCCCAGCTTGGCCGGCGGGATGAAGCAGCGGATGCCTTCGGCGCCAAGCCTGAAATCGCAGGCCAGCGCAATATCGGTGCCGCCGCCATATACGCCGCCCTGCAACACACAAAGTGTTGGGCAGGGGAAGGCTTCCAGCCGGTCGCTGACCCGCTCCAGCGGATTGTCGCGCCAGTCATGCCCGGCCACATCGCCGAGATCAACGCCGGCACAAAAGCTTTTGCCTACCGCACGCAGCACCAGCAGGCGCAGGTTTGGCTGTTTCGCCAGATCCAGCAGGGCGGCATCCAGCGCTTCCAGATCGGCCACTTCAAGCGCGTTATGCTTTTCCGGCCGGTTCAGGGTCAGGGTTGCGCGCTCGGCTTCGGTCTCTACAATGAAAGCGTCAGACATGGTTTTTCGCGGCTCGCTGGGGGAGAGGATGCCGGTATTTCCGCATAGCCCGGCTTTGGCCGCAAGGCTTGCGTCATGAACGCCGAAGCCCGCATCAGCACGGATTTTTATGTGCGTTTCTGGGGCGTGCGCGGTTCCATCGCGGTCGGCTCGGCCGAGGTGATGCGCTATGGCGGCAACACATCCTGCCTGGAAATCCGCTGTGGCGATCATGTGCTGATCTTTGATAGCGGCACCGGCATTCGGGCGCTGGGCAACATGCTGCAACGCACGGCGCCGCTGGATGCCGATCTTTTCCTGACCCATACACATTACGATCATGTTTGCGGCCTGCCGCATTTCTGCCCGTTCTTTGATCCGCGCAACCGCTTCCGTGTCCATGCCGGCCATGTCACCGATGGCCCGGGCATCAAGGGCGTGCTGAAGCAGATGATGACTTCGCCGCTGTTTCCGGTGCCGCTGGAGATTTTCCAGGCGCAATTGAGCTTCGAGGATTTTCAGCAAGGCGCAGTGCTGGAGCCGGCGCCGGGCATCCGCGTGCTGACCGCGCCGTTGAGCCATCCCGATCTGGCCACCGGCTACCGGGTTGAATTCCTGGGCAAGTCGATCTGCTATCTCACCGATACGGAACATCCCGCCGAGGGCATCTGCCAGCAATTGGTGGAATTTGTGCGCGGCGCCGATATTGTGATCTATGATTCCATGTATACCCCGGCGCAATACAAAACCCGCAAGGGCTGGGGCCATTCCACCTGGGAAGCCGGCGTGGCCTTGTGCAATGCCGGCGCGGTGAAAACCTATGTGGTGTTTCATCACGAGCCGGAGCATGACGATGCCGCCATGGATGCCATCGCCGCCGATGTGGATCAGGCCCGGCCCGGCTCTATAGTGGCGCGCGAAGGCATGCTACTCAGGCCCTGATGGATTCCAGACTCTACTGGCGCCGGCTCCGCATGGGGCTGCAAACCCTGCTTGGGATCAAGCGGCAGGGTTTTTTCATTCCGTATCGTTATGCCGATGGCATCGCCGAAACGCAGCCGCTTTATGCCGAGATGGCGGCGCTGATGCAGGCGCATGAAGCAGGCTTCCGCACCCTGCTGGCGGCGATCCATGCCCATGCGGCTGATTTCACCGCCTTTGGCCAGAACAGGCAGGCCGGCAGCCCGCGTTTTGACCAGGATTGGTTTCCAACCCTGGATGCCGCCGCCGCCTATGCCCTGGTGCGGCAATGGCGCCCGGCGCGTATTGTTGAAGTTGGCTCGGGCCATTCCACGCGCTTTTTGGCCCGCGCCGTGCTGGATGGCGGCTTTGCCTGCCAGATTACCGCGATTGATCCGGCGCCGCGCGCCAGCCTGCGCGGCCTGAATGTGGATTTCCGCCCCGGCATTGCCCAGAGCGCCGATCCGGCGGTGTTTGCCGCGTTGCAGCCGGGCGATCTGCTGTTCATCGATTCAAGCCATATCCTGATGCCGGGCAGCGATGTGGACTGGCTGTTCAACCGTGTGCTGCCGCGCCTGCCGGTCGGCATCCGGCTGCATATCCACGATATCTTCCTGCCGGATGATTATCCGCCCGGCTGGGCCTGGCGCGGCTATAACGAACAGCAGGCAATCCCGGCGCTGCTGGCCGGTGGTGGCTGGGCGCTGGACTTCGCCAGCCATTACGTTGCCACGCGGCTCGGCGCCGAGGTGGATGCGGCCTTGGCCGGCCTGCCGCGCGCCACCAGCGGCCTGCCGGCCAGCCTGTGGCTGACCAAGCAGGCATAAGCCTCAGCCGCGCAAAACCGCTGTCACCTTGGTCTCAAGCTGGCTCAGCACCACCGGCTTGATCAGAAAGGCATTCACGCCGGCATCGCGGGCCTGCAACACATAGTCGCGCTCGCCATGGCCGGTGATCATGATCACCGGCGTATCGCTGGGTGTGGCCCAGGGCAATGCGCCTGAACGCAGCTTTTTCACCAGATCGGCGCCGGTATTGCCGGTCATGCTGTAATCGGTCAGCACCAGATGAAACGCCTGCTGGTTCAGCAGCCCTTCGGCTTCGCGGGCGCTGAAGGCGGTTTTGATATCGGCAAAGCCGATGCGGCGCAGCATGCGGGTCAGCAGGTCGATCATCTCTTCCTGGTCGTCTACCACCAGCACACGATAGGCAGCGAAGGATTGGCGTGAGGCGCTCATGATTGGCTCGGGCTTGGCAGCAGGGCGTTGATCTTGGCCAGCAGGCGATCCAGGTCCACCGGCTTGGTGTCGTAATCGGCGCAGCCGGCGGCGATACATTTTTCGCGGTCGGTGGCCAGGGCATGGGCGGTGAGGGCGATCACCGGAATTGCCGCCGTGCGCGGATCGGCTTTCAGCCGGCGCGTGGTTTCCAGACCATCAATGCCTTCACCCAGGCCGATATCCATCAGCACCAGATCGGGCATTTCGCGCGGCCCCACCTCCAGGCCCAATTCGCCGGTTTCGGCATAGCAGAGCACAAAGCCGCGTTTGCTCAAGCGCCGGCCCAGCATGTCGCGGTTCATCTCGTTATCTTCCACGATCAGGATTTTCTGGCTCATTCGATAATCTCGCCGGCATATTTTGCGGGCATGGTGAAAACAAAGCTGGAGCCTTGGCCCGGCACGGAACTGACCGTGATATCGCCGCCAAGCAGGCGGGCGATCTTGCGGCTCAGCGCCAGGCCAAGGCCGGTGCCGCCAAAATGCCGCGCCGTGTTGCTGTCGCCGCGATTGAATTCGTCAAAGATGCTGTCCAGCTTGTCGGGCGGAATGCCGATGCCGGTATCGCTGATGGTGAAGCGCAGCCATTCGGCGCCATCCTGCTGATAGGAGGCCACTTGCAGCACCACCTTGCCGCCACGGGTGAATTTGGCCGCATTGGACAGCAGGTTGATCACCGTCTGGCGTGCCTTGGTCACATCGGTCCACAGCGTGCCGCTGCTGGCGCTATTGTCGATGGTGAACTCGTTTTCGTTTTTCTCCATCAGGCGGCGGATCACCACCACCACATCGCCGATCAGATCGTTCAGCGCAATATGCTCCGGCGTGATTTCCATCTTGCCGGCTTCGATCTTGGTGATGTCAAGAATATCGTTGATCAGCGCCAGGATATGGCGGCCGGAAATGCGGATGCGGCGCAGGTCCTTGGCATAAACTTCCTGGCCGTCCTCCTCGGCTTCTTCCAGCAGGATTTCCGAATAGCCGATGATGGCGTTCAGCGGCGTGCGTAATTCATGGCTCATCGAGGCCAGGAAGTCGGTTTTTGCATAGCTGGCGCGTTCTGCCTTCTCACGCGCCACCACCACTTCCTGCTCGGCTTTCTTGCGCTCATCAATCGGCAGGATGGCATTCATCCAGGCGCGCTGGCCGCCATAGGGCAGCGGGCGGCAGGAGATCAGCGCCCAGAACAGCCGGCCCTTGCCGTCGATCATGCGCGCTTCATAACCCTCCACCGGCTCGCCCTGCTGCTGCAATTCGGCTAGGCGCAGGAAATCCGCCTCCTGCTCAAAGAATTTGCGGGTGGAGAGCGTGCCGTTTTTCAGCGCCTGCGGCGTGAAGCCAAATACCTCGCTGGCATTCGGGCTGGCGAAAAGCGGCTTTTCGCCCAGGGTCAGCACCAGCGGGAACGGCACTGCCTCGATCAACTGGCGCTGCGCCCCGGCCGCCAGTTCCTGCGCCGTCAACTGATCCTGCAATTTGCGCCGGCCGGAATCGGCGCGCACATGCTCCACAAAGGACAGCCAGTTGAAGCGCAAAACCAGCGAATAGGCCAGCAACGCCATCAGCACGCCCACGCTGACCACATGATTCTGCGTGCGGTCCATGGCAAAGCCGCAGACCAGCAGCACAATGCCCAGCGGCAGGCCGAAGCCGACGCCGCTCATCGGCAGGCGCGAGATCGCCGAGGCGGCGCCCACCATCATCACGCCGATCACGCCGACATAAAGCGATTGCTCCTGCGCGTTGAGATGCGGAAAGGTCATGGCGCAGGCCACCGCCCAGGCCAGGCCAACCAGGATGGCATGCTGGCTGGCGCGGCGGATGCGGTTGGCGCTGACTTTCTCGGGCCAGGGCGCATCGCGCAATTTGCGCCAGCTGGTCAGCATCGGTGCCAGCAGCAGCAGCAAAACGGCATAGGGGATGTAGACATATTGCTCAACCACCACATGCGGGGTGTTGAGCGCCGTGGCCAGGATCGCCAGCACATTGCCCGAAACCAGGAAGGGCACCATCTGGATCAGATGCACTGCCTGGTGAACGCGAATTTCGTCCGCGTATTCCTTACGCGCCGGAAAGGTCAGCCTGGCCAATCAAGGTTCCCCGGATAGCTGTTTGCCCCGCAATGATTGCATTTCGCGGCGCAAAAAGCCAATCGGAAACAACCTTTAGCGGTAAGGATCAGCCGCGTCGCGCAAACCGTCGCCGAAGAAATTGAATGCCAGCACCACGATGATCACCGGAATTGCCGGCGCCATCAGCCAGGGGTAGAGCGCAACCACGTTGATATTCTGCGCCTCGTTGAGCAAAACACCCCAGGAGGTGATCGGGGGCCGCAGGCCGAGACCGAGGAATGAGAGCGCGGTTTCGCCCAGGATCATTGACGGGATCGAAAGCGTGGCCGAGGCGATCAGATGGCTCATGAAGCTGGGCATCAGATGGCGCCCGATGATGCGGCTGGGGCTGGCGCCCATAAGCTGGGCGGCAGTGCAGAAATCCTCTTCGCGCAGGCTGAGCAGCTTGGAACGCACGGCGCGGGCCAGGCCGGGCCAGTCGAGCAGGCCCAGGATGATGGTGATGCCGAAATAAACCAGGATCGGCGACCAGGTGACCGGCAGCGCGGCAGACAGCGCCATCCATAGCGGCAATTCCGGCAGACTTCGGATCAGTTCGATCAGGCGCTGGATC
The DNA here is from genome assembly GCA_002482765.1 of Alphaproteobacteria bacterium UBA7691. Taxonomy (GTDB): domain Bacteria; phylum Pseudomonadota; class Alphaproteobacteria; order Ferrovibrionales; family Ferrovibrionaceae; genus Ferrovibrio. The sequence continues at coordinate 4,899 of DLGP01000068.1, read as the reverse complement.
ACACTGTCGATCCAGCCGCCGTAATAACCCGAGATGCCGCCCAGCACGATGCCGATGATGAAGCTGATGGCGATGCCGATCAGGCCCACGGTGAGCGAGATGCGTGTGCCATAGACAACGCGGGAAAAGATGTCACGCCCCAATCGATCCGTGCCGAACAGGTAGAAATGGCCTTCTGCGGCCGGGCAGACGAAGTGGAACTTCATCGGCACCATGCCCCAGAAGCTGTAGCTATCGCCCTGGCAGAAGAAACGCAGCGGCAGCACGCGCCGTGTATCCTCGCTATATTCACGTTTCAGCGTATCGACATTCAGCTTGAAGCGCAGGCCATAGACAAACGGGCCAACAAATTCGCCCTCGTGGAACAGATGAATCTCGCTTGGCGGCGCATAGATGGCGCGCGCATTGCGGGTCTGCACATTATAGGGCGCAACAAATTCCGAGATCAGCGTGGAGGCATAGATCAGCAGCAGGATCACGCCGCTCCACACGCCGAGGCGGTGGCGCTTGAACTTCCACCACATCATCTGCCATTGCGATGCCTGGAAATAACGCTCCTGCTCCGGCGACAGCTTTTCCACCGAATAGGGATCAAACGGTTCCTTCGAAACCCAATGTTGCAGATTGTTGGATTGCAGGCGCGTGTCGTTGCTGGTGTCGGTCATGTCACTTCGCCTTGCCGCCGGTGAGCCGGATGCGCGGATCAAGCAAAGCCAGCAGGATATCGGAAACCAGCATGCCCAGCACGGTGAGCAGCGCCAGGAACATCAGGAACGAACCGGCCAGATACTGATCCAGCGATTGCAATGCGCCCAGCAGCATCGGCCCGGCCGTGGGCAGGCTCATCACCACCGAAACGATCACCGAACCAGACACCATCTGCGGCAGCAGGTTGCCGATATCGGCGATGAACGGATTGAGCGCCATGCGGATCGGGTATTTCACCAGCAGCTTCATCGGCGGCACACCCTTGGCCCGCGCCGTGGTGACATACTGCTTCTGCAATTCATCCAGCAGGTTGGCGCGCAGGCGGCGGATCATCGCGGCGGTGCCCGATGTGCCGATCACAATCACCGGCACGATCATGTGCGCCATCAGGGATTTGATCTTCTCCCAGTTCCACGGCGCATCGATCAGGTGTTCATCCACCAGGCCGCCGATGCTCATGCCGAACCACAGATTGAAGTAATACAGCATCACCAGCGCCAGCAGGAAATTCGGCGTGGCGAGGCCGAGATAACCAAACAGCGTGAAGCCGTAATCACCCCAGCTATATTGCCGCGTGGCGGAATAGACGCCGATCGGGAAGGACACGATATAAACAAACAGCACGGTGAAGAAATTGATCACCGCCGTCATCAGCAGCCGGTCGCCGATCAATTCGCCCACCGGCCGGTTATATTCAAACGACCAGCCCCAATCGCCTTGCAACAGGCCGGCAAAGCCATTCGGCCCCGGGATGAAGCCCATCCAGATGGCATATTGTTCAAGCAGGCTGCGGTCGAGCGCATATTGCTGGCGCAGGAATTCGGCGCGTTCCAGCGCCGAGGTTTCGCCCTGGGCGCGCAATTCGGCAATCTGGTTGGTCAGGAAGTCGCCGGGCGGCAGCTTGATGATGATAAAAACCAGCAGGCTGATCACCAGCAGGGTGGGGATCATCAGCAGGATGCGGCGGGCCAGATACATCAGCATGGCGCGCGGCTCACGGCTTGAGCCAGAAGGTTTCAGGCCGGTACATGCCGATCAGCGCGCCCGGGTCCCAATTATAGATGCCCTCGGCCGGCACATTGGTCAGGCGGCGGTTGATCACGATGGGCTGGAACACGCCGGTGATCACGCCCAAAGTATACATCTGCTCCATGTGAATGGTGAGCATGCGGTGCCAGATGCGTTCGCGCGTGCCAAGATCGCCGGCATCATTCCACTGCTCGTTCAATTGCAGCAATTCCCGCGCCTCGGGCATGTCGGGCGCTTCGCCGCTCTTGTTCTTGGTCTCGAAATACTGGCCCCATTTTGGCCATTGCAGCTGGAATTGCGACGTCGGCGCCAATTCCCACGGGCTGGTGGCGGCATTCGGCACACCATTCTCCAGGCCGGACCATACCGACATCAGCGCCTCGCCGGCAAAGATGCGGTTGCGCAGCACGTCGCGCTGGCTTGGCTTGGGAAACATCTTGATGCCCAGCTTGGCCCAGCTTTCGGCAATCAGTTCCAGCACGTCGATCTGTTCCGAAACCTCGCCGGCGGTTTCGATGATGATTTCCATCGGCCGGCCATCGGGCAGCAGGCGGATGCCATCAGAGCCGCGCTTGGTCAGGCCCAGGTCATCCAGCAGCGCATTGGCCTTGGCAAGATCATATTCGGTGTCGCGGCTCTGATAGGCCGGGCGGAATAGCGGGCTTTCCGGCAGGATCGTGTTGTTGGCTTCCTGCGCCAGGCCATAGAACAGCGACTGGTTCACCGCCTCGCGGTCGATGCCATGCGACAGGGCGCGGCGGAAATTCGTATCTCGCAGCAGGCCACGCCACACTTTGTCATTGGCATTGAGATTGGGATACAGCGTGAAATGCGAACCCTTGGCGGTCTTCCACAGCAAGGTCTTGTAGCCGGCGCGCTTCTCGTTTTCCTTCAGGAAGGTGAAATTCGAGAAGGCGATGGTGCGGAACTGGATATCGGCCTCGCCGGCACCGGCCTTGGCCGGGATCAGCTTGGGATCGGCCTGTGCCATCACCACGCGGTCAATGTAGGGCAACTGCACGCCATTGGCATCAACCCGGTGGTAATACGGATTGCGCACGGCAACAAAGCGGATCGCCGGCGGCCGCGTCTGCATCATCCAGGCATCCAGGGTGGGCAGATCGGGATTGTCGTTCTCCACCATGTTGTCGATCTTGTTATGCAGCGCGGCCCAGTTGGCGCGCTTCTCCGCCGCCGCCAGCCGCGCCAGATTCGACGGATCGGCATATTTGGCGTGGAACTGCTTCAGGTAATGCGACGGGCGATACAGGTAGAAGGCGCTGGTGCCGGCGATGCGCGGCAGGAATTTCGGATTACGCTGCTTCCAGCTATAGCGCACGGTTTGCGCATCGGGGAATTCCACCACCGGCTTCTCGCCATTCACCAGCAAATCAACCGGCGGGCCAGAGGGGCTGATTTCCGGATTATTGGCCAGGTCTTCCCAGAAATAACGGAAATCCTCGGCCGTGAACGGCGCGCCATCCGACCATTTATGGCCCTTGCGCAGCCGGAAGGTGAAGATGCGCTCATCCTCCACCTCAAAGCTTTCGGCCAGGTCGGGCACAAATTCGTATTTCTCGTTATACACCACCAGGCGATTGTAGCTGATGGTGTTGAGCAGCCGCACTTCGCGGGCGCGGCCGATCAGGGTGCGCATCTCGCCGCCTTGCTGGCCGGCTTTGTTGGCACCGCTGAATTTCACCACCAGCGGATTTTCCGGCAGCCTGTGCTCAATCTTGGGCAATTTGCCCGCCGCCACATCGGCGGCCAGCGACAGGGTTTCCTTGTAGGCGGCCTGCACATTGCCCAGGGGCAGGGCGGCAGCGAGCAGGGCGGCAGCAAAAAGCGAACGGATCATGCCACAAGCTCCCGGGCATCGGCCGAAGCCGCAGCCCGAACAAAATGCCCGTCGCCAAGATCAATCAGCGCAGGGCGGGTGGTGCCATCGATGGTGAAGGGGGCGGGCCACAGCGCCGGGTTCGACGCCTTGCCTTCCATCAGCAGCTTGAGATCAAGGCGTGCATTCGGGTCCGGCTTCGGCACGGCGGAAAGCAGCGCCTTGGTGTAGGGATGCACCGGCTGCTTGAACAGCGCTTCGCGCGGCGCCAGTTCCACCAGCCGGCCGGCACACATCACGGCAATGCGGTCGGCGATGTAATCCACCACCGCCAGATTATGCGAGATGAACAGGTAGGTCAGGTTCAGTTCCTGCTTCAAATCCTTCAGCAGGTTCAGCACCTGGGCCTGGATCGACACATCAAGCGCCGAAACCGGCTCGTCGCAGATCAGCAGGTCGGGTTGCAGCGCCAGGGCGCGGGCGATGCCGATACGCTGGCGCTGGCCGCCGGAGAAGCTATGCGGATAACGCCGCAGATGGCGCACATCCAGCCCCACCAGGGTCATCAATTCCTTCACCCGCTGGAAACGCTCGGCCTCGTCGCCGATATTGTGGATCACCAGCGGTTCGGAAACGATGTCGAACACCGTCATGCGCGGATTGAGCGACGAGAACGGATCCTGGAAAATGAACTGCACCTTGCGCCGGTAATCAAACAGCGCCTGGCCATCCAGCTTCAGCACATCCACCGCCTGGCCGCCATCATGGAAGCGGATATCGCCTTCGTCGGGCGACACGGCGCGCATGATCATCTTGCTGGTGGTGGTTTTGCCGCAGCCGCTTTCGCCCACCAGGCCCAGGCATTCGCCGCGCTGCACGGTGAAGCTGACATCATCCACCGCCAGCGCCGAAGCCGTGGCCTTGGGCGAGAAGAAGCCGCTTTTGCGGATCGTGAAGCGCTTGGTGAGATGGCTCACTTCCAGCAGGGTTTCGCCGCATTCGGTCTGCATCGCGGCGCGGCGCTTGAGCAGCCCGCCCACTTCGGCCTTGATCTCGCGGATCGGCACCAGCCGTTCACCCGGCTTCATGTCAAAACGCGGCACGGCGTTGAGCAATGCCTTGAGATAGGGATGCTCGGGCTTGCGGAAAATATCCTCGCGCATGCCCGCTTCCATCACCCGGCCGCGATACATCACGACGACTTCGTCGGCCATATTCGCGACCACGCCCAGATCGTGGGTGACCAGGATCATGGCCATGTACCGCTCGCGCTGCTGATCTGCGAGCAGGTCCAGGATCTGGGCCTGCACGGTCACGTCGAGCGC
>DLGP01000151.1:32874-52452 GCA_002482765.1 Alphaproteobacteria bacterium UBA7691 | reverse complement strand
CCCTTGCCGGCCTCGCCGGCGCGCGCCGCCTCAACACTGGCATTCAGCGCCAGCAGGTTGGTCTGGAAGGCGATTTCATCAATCAGCGTCACAATATCGGAAATCCGCCTGGCGCTGTCCTCGATGCCGCCCATCGCCGCCACCGCCTCGCGTGTCACCTGGCCGCCCTGATCGGCAGTATCACGCGCCGCCGCCACCTGCTGGTTGGCGGCACGGGCATTGTCGGCATTCTGCCGCACCGTGGCGGTAACCTGCTCCATTGCCGCTGCCGTGCGTTGCAGGCTGGCACTCTGTGCCTCGGTGCGCTGCGCCAGATCATGCGCGCCCACGGAAATCTCCTGCGCCGCATCGCGCACATTGCCGGCGGTTTCGTTGAGTTGTCGCAGCGTGCCGGCCAGCCGCTCGGCCACCTGGTTGGCATTGCCGGCCAATTGGCCGAACACGCCGTCATAACTGCCATCAATGCGCCGCGTCAGGTCACCATCGGCCAGCGCATGCAGTGCGGTTTCAAGATCGTGCAGCACCCGGGCCAGGGTGGAAAGCAGGTCGTTGACGCCGCCGCCCAGGTCGCGCATCACGCCGTCCAGCGCCGCGATATCAATCCGGCGCTCCAGATTGCCGGCTGCGGCTGCGGCCACGATCTCGCCCACTGCCTGGCGCAGCAATGCCTCTTGCTCACGCCGCTCGGCTTCATAGCGCTGCCGGTCGGCCTCAATCCGGCTTTGCAAACGATCAGCTTCCTGGCCCTGTTCCTTGAAGACCTGCACGGCACGGGCCATGGCGCCGATTTCGTCACTGCGCTCGGTGCCGGCCACCGGCGTGGCCCAGTCACGCGCCGCCAGCCGGCCCATCACGGCGGTGGTGCTGGTGATCGGATCAACCACGCGGCGGCCAACAAACAGCCAGGCGATCAATGCCGCCGCCAGCAGCGAACCCAACGCCAGCATGCCCTGCACTGATTGCGCCAGGGTGATGGCGCCCAGTGAGCGCCGGCTGGCGCTATCGGCGCCGTCGCGTGCCGCCTGCACCAGCTGCTCCACACTGTCGCGCAAGGTTTCGGCCGCCTGGCGCGCTTCGGCCAGGGCCAGCACGGCTTTGTCCAGCGCCGCCAATTCGCGGCCGCGCAGTTTGAACAGGCTGTTCTCGCCACGGCCCAGCGCCAGAATGGCGGCCACGGTCTTGGCTTCCTCCGATGTCTCGCGCCCAACCAAAGCGGTTTCCACCGCGCGCGCCGCCTCGGCCGAAACATTGACAAATTCGCTGGCTATCAGCTCGATCTCCTCGGCGGCGCCAGCCTGCGAGGCCACGGCCAGCATGCCGACGGCCTGATTGACCTTGGCCACCAGTTCCATCATGGCGCGGGCGGCGTTGAGCTGGCCATCCATGATTTCCTGGATCTTGTCGGGGATCTGCTCCGGCTTGCCACGGCTGGCCAGTTCAAATTCCATCGTCATATCCATCACCGACTGATCCACGGCGGGACGTGACAGGGCGAGGAAGCTGGTATGCTGCTCGGTCAGTTGTTTGGTCAGGGCGGCGCGTTCCACGGTCAGCTTGAGGCGGCCATTCACCGCTTCGTCAATCGCCAGGATGGTGGCCGAAAGTTTGCTGACATCGCGCTCCAGCGCCTGCTTCACGGCATCGCTGGCATCCGAGGCATTCACCTCGGCCAGCAAGCGATCAAGCTGCATCACCCGGCCAGACAATGTGCTGCCGGCGCTCTGGCGTTCATTCTGGCTGGCGGCATAGGCCAGCACGGGCGCGGCGGCGGCCAGTTCGGCGCTTTGCGCCGCCAGGCTGAGGGCGGCATTCATCGCCGGAATGCTGCGTTCGGCCATCAGGTTGAGCGTGCCGCGCAACTGGGTGAAAAAAATCCATGCCACCAGGCTGGAAATCAATGTCAGGCCGGCAATGGCGCCGATGGCGATGAATAACTTCTGGCGGATGCCGAAGCGCATGATGAAAACCCCTTGGCTCACGGCGCCGGGCCTGTCTGCCAGGCAGCGCCGAACTGATTGCTTTCAGCAACTATCGCGCCACAGGCGGCATGCAGGCAAGATCAGGCGCGGCCTAATCGGCATTCACCTGCCTAATCGGCATTGACCTGATAGATCATGTCGAGCAGGTCGGCCAAGGCCGGGGCGGGCAGGCGCCGCAAGGGAAAGCGATTGGTGCCGCGATCCCACACGGCATGGCTGTGACTCAGGCGCGACAGGCTGTCGCCCAATTCCCAGAAGGTGCGTTTTGAATCGCGCAGGAAATCAACAAAGGGCGCCGCATCTTTTTTGTGCAGAAATAATTCATCGAAGCAGAAACGGTAGCGGTTCAGCTTTTCAGTGGCGCGCGCCCAATGCACCAGCAGCGCATTGCGGGCCGCGACGCGCAATTCATCCAGGTCGCGGGCGGCGGCGCCCACGGCGCCCTCGCGCGGCCGTGCGCCATGGCTCAGCCATTCCAGCATACTTTCCCAGGCGCTGCGCTGGCGGCTATATTCGTAGTCGTAATAAATCGTACCCTTCCAGCCATAAACAATTTCCGGCGCATTGGCCGGATTGATGCGGAAGGCGCGGATCACCGGCGCCAAGGCGGCGGCATCATTGGCTTCCCACAGCTTCTGTGTCAGCCGCTCCACCGCTTCCTGGCCGTCGGCGGTATTCACCTTGTCCTGCATGGCGAAGGCGGCCACCTTGTTCATCTTGTCGCGCACAAAACCTTTGATCCGTTCCAGCTCACCCTCGGCGAAGGCGAAATAGGCGCTGTCGATATTATGCCCGTCGATATCCATGCGGTCGCGCATCAGGAACGGGTCCAGCGAAGGCAGGCCATCCAATGTGTCGAGGATCGGGCGATCATGGCGGAAGGCAGCGGCATCATGGCGCGGCGATAGCGCCAATTGCTCCTCCAGCGCCAGTTCCAGCCGGGTATCGGAGAGCAGGATGGTCTTGCCGCCTTCTTCGATATTCTGGTCGTTGAACGGCAGATACAGCTTGGTCTGCACCGCACGTTCGCTGCGCAAGGCCACCCGCTCATGCGCCGGCGGGGCGTATTTCAGGATCAGCAGCCGGTTGGCGTTGCGATTATTGAAGAAGGGTTTCGGTGCCGGCAGGCCGGGGCGCTTGGCCAGATCGCGGCTGCGGCCTTGCAGGTCAAACACCCGCGCCGAACCGCAGCGCAGCAGGGCCAGCAGCGAACGATCTGCAATCGCCATGCCTGGGTCACTCCACTATTTGATCACCAAGCCTTGGCCGGTGGGCAGTTCCAGCACCCGGTAGCCACGTTTGGCAAACCAGGTCGTCTCCGCCTTATGCTGAGCATGGTAGTAGACCCAGCCAAAATCGTCGAGCACAAGAATGGCGCCGGGACTCATGCGGTCAAACAGCAAATCCAGCGCGCCGATTTCGGCATCGGCATTGTTCAGGTCGATATGCATGAAGGCGATTTTTTCCGGCGCCACGCTGTGCAGCACCGCCGGCACCGCGCCCTGGGTCACGGTCACATTCGGCAGATCGGAAAATCGCGCTTGAGTGGTGGCATAGAGTTCCTGGCTATGCCCGCTCATGGCGTGATGCGGCATCGTCGGATCATGCTCAAACAGGTCATAGAGATAATAGTGTTTGTCCAGTTTGCCAAAATCCAGGTAGTCGCAAACAATCCGCGCCGTGGTGCCTTTGTAGCAGGCGCATTCAACAAAATCGCCCTCGCGCCTTAAGCCTTCGCGCGCCGCCCAGGCCACCACCGCCTGGCGCCAGATTGTGCTGCGCTCAACATTGCTGCTGACATTGCGTGACACGGCCTGCATAAAATCGGCATCGTCGAGGAACCCCATATTCTTCGACAGGCTGATCATGTTGTCGCCGGTGAAGATGCCGCCGGCCACCACTTCGGCCAGCATGTGGTTCATGCCGCGCGCAAAGTTGTCCTTGTCCTTGATGGCGAAAAACACCGTGCCGCGATAATTCCGGAAATCCATCCGCTATGCCGTTACTTGATCACCAGGCCCTGGCCGGTGGGCAATTCCAGCACCTGATAACCGCGTTTGGCAAACCACGGGTCTTCGGCCTTTTTCTGCTCGTGATAAAAAATCCAGCCATAATCATCCAGCAGCAGGATGGCGCCCGGGCTCATGCGGTCAAACAGCAAATCCAGCGCGCCAATCTCGGCAGCGGCATTGTTCAGATCGATATGCAGGAAGGCGATTTTCTCGGGCGCCACGTCGTGCAGCACGTCAGGTACGGCGCCCTGGGTCACGGTCACATTCGGCAGATCGGCAAAACGCGCCTGGGTTTTGCCAAACAGCTCCTTGCTATGCTCCGTCATGGCATGATGCGGCATCGCCGGATCATGCTCAAACAGGTCATAGAGGTAATAGCGTTTGTCCAATGTGCCGAAATCAACGTAATCGCAGATGATGCGCGCCGTGGTGCCCTTGTAGCAGGCGCATTCAACAAAATCGCCTTCGCGCCTTAGGCCCTCGCGCGCCGCCCAGGCCACCACCGCCTGGCGCCAGACCAGGCCGCGCTCGGTGTCAGACGTGGCATGCTTGCGCACCGCCGCCATGAATTTCTCATCTTGCAGGAAGCCGAGATTCTTGGACATGGTGACCAGGTTGTCGCCGGCAAAGATGCCGCCATGGCGCACCTGTTGCAGGGCCTGGCGCATACCCTGGCCAAACACCTGCTCGTCCTTGATGGCGAAGAACACGCCGCTGAGATAATTCGGAAATTCCATTCCAGCTACTCTTACGCGCCGCGCGTTAACTGGCAAGCACTTCGCGCAGAGATTGCCCCCGGATATCCGCAAATTCTTGATTGCCGCTCCACCAACTATGATATACCTATTTTGGTGATATGACCGACGGGCCGCAACGGATCATTCATGCTGAATTTTACCGCTCTGCCCGTGGGCGTGAGCCGGTGCGTGACTTTCTGCTCCACCAACTGGGAGCGGACGAGCGCAAGCTGGTGGCCAAGGATATTCGCACGGTGGAATATGGCTGGCCGCTTGGCATGCCGGTCTGTCGAAACCTGCGCAACGGCCTGCTGGAAGTGCGCAGCGACCTGGGCGAGAGGATTTGCCGGATTTTGTTCTGTCTCGATGGTGAACGCATGATCCTGCTGCATGGCTTCATCAAGAAGGCACAGGCCACGCCGGCGGTGGAAATGGAAACCGCTTTGCGGCGCAAAAAGGAATGGGAAACAGGGCAATGACACAGACAGCCAAGGCGAAGCGGCGTGGCGCCGGCTTCGAGCAGTTCCTTGTTGAGCAAACGATGCTGGAGGAGGTGGATGAGGCGGCGGTCAAGCGTGTTTTGGCCTGGCAGCTTGGTCAGGCCCTGAGCCAGCAGGGGCTTAACAAGTCGCAACTGGCGCGGCGCATGGATACCAGCCTGAGCCAGATAGACCGCCTGCTTGATCCAGACAATACCGGGGTCACGCTGCACACCATGCACCGCGCTGCTGCTGTGCTTGGCAAACGATTGCGGATCAGCCTCGACGAGGCGGCAGAATAAAACCAGGGAGCAATGCAGCGCCGCGTGGTGGGCGGTACAAGGATCGAACTTGTGACCCCTACCATGTCAAGGTAGTGCTCTACCGCTGAGCTAACCGCCCGTGCCACGCTGCTGCCTGTCGCCTTTGGCCGAAAAAGCCGTTTGGCGGAAAGCTGCGCTGCTTTTATCGGCTGCCGGGGCGGTTGGCAAGCGTCTCAAGCCTGGACCATAATCAAGCTGTCATTCTGTCCCGGTCCCTGTTCTGCCGGCCCTGCCTTCGAGCCTGAAAGCCTGTTGCATGTCTGCTGCCGCCGCGTTGCCCAATTCAGCCTACACCGCCCCGGTTGATCCGCCGATCCGGTTGACCCTGCCGGCCGGCCGGCGTGGCGGCCTGGTGGTTTCCTCGCCGCATAGCGGGGCTGAATATCCGGCGGAATTCCGTGCCGCCAGCCAGCTTGATCCGCTCAGCCTGCGGCGTTCCGAGGATGCCTTTGTGCATGAATTGGTGGCGGCCGCACCGGGCCTGGGGGCGCCGCTGCTGGAAGCCCTGTTCCCGCGCGCCTATTGCGATCCCAACCGCGAGGCTTACGAGCTGGACCCGGCGATGTTTGCCGAGGCGCTGCCGGATCATGTCACCACCAAGTCGAGCAAGATCAGCGCCGGCCTGGGCACCATCGCCAAGGTGGTATCGGGCGGCCAGGAGATTTATCGCCACAAGCTGCCCTTCGCCGAGGCCGAGCGGCGGATCGAAACCCTGTGGCGGCCCTATCATGCCGCTTTGCGCCAGTTGCTGGATGCCGCGCATGAGGCGGCCGGGGTGGCGCTATTGCTGGATTGCCATTCGATGCCCAGCGTGGGCGGCGCCAACATGCCGGATCATGGCCAGCGCCGCGCCGATATGGTGCTGGGCGATTTTCATGGTGTGTCCTGCCCGGAACGGCTGGTGCAGCGCGTGGAAGCCTATCTGGCCGAGCGTGGCTTTCAGGTGGCGCGCAACAAGCCCTATGCCGGCGGCTATATCACGCAGCATTACACCCGGCGCGAGGCCGGCTTCCACACCTTGCAGATCGAGATCAACCGCGATCTCTACATGGATGAAGCGCTGATCCAGCATGGCCCCGGTTTTGAGCGCGTGCGTGCCGCCATGACCGGGCTGATCGAATTGCTGGCAGGTTCGGCTGTGCCGGATTTTCTCAATAGCTGAAACTCAGCCCGGCAGCGGCAGGGCGGTGGTGTGTTTGATCCGTTCCAGCACAATGCTGGAGCGCACACTGCGCATGCCCGGCACACGCAGCAGCCGCCGGCTGATGAAATCCGCAAATTGCCCCAGATCGGCGGCCACGATGCGCAGCATAAAATCCGCTTCGCCGGTGATTGAATAACAATCAAGGATTTCCGGCGCCTGGCGCACCAGCGTCTGGAAACCCTGCACAATCTCCTCGGCATGGCGTTCCAGGGATACCAGGGTAATCGCCATCACGCTGAGGCCAACGGCCTCCGGCCTGAGCAGGGCGGCATAGCCTTCGATCACGCCGGCTTCCTCCAGCCGCGCCAGCCGGCGGCCGACCTGGCTCGGGCTGGCCGCCACCGCCTCGGCCAGCAGGATGTTGCTGGCGCGGCCCTGGCGTTGCAGGGCGGCCAACAGGCGCAAATCGGCAGGATCAAGCTCTATCATGCAAGTATGATGCGGATTTGCAAAAGAATTGCAATATAATTGCATATTCTCTGCCATAATCAGCCATTGCGCACGGAAATAGCGCCCCCGCCGCCGTATCCTGACTTGGCAAGACGGGAGAGCGCCATGCTGGCAATACTGGATCGCAAGACACAACAGGATGATGAAAACCGCGCGGTGTGGCGCCATCTGTTTGAGCGCCAGAGCCGCCTGGTGCAGCACCGTGCCTGCCCGGAATTCCTGGCTGGCCTGAAACGGCTGGATTTTTCACCCGACCGGGTGCCGGATCTGGAGCGGGTGTCAGACCAGCTTGAGGCGATCACCGGCTGGCACCTGGCGCCGGTGGATGGTTTCCTGGATGACGGCACTTTTTTCCGCCATCTGGCGGCGCGGCGTTTTCCGGTCACCTGGTGGCTCAGGCCCTGGGCCAAGCTGGATTATTTGCAGGAACCCGACCTGTTTCATGACCTGTTCGGCCATGTGCCGTTGCTCAGCCATCCGGTTTTCGCCGATTACATGCAGGCTTATGGCGAAGGTGGGCTGAAGGCCGAGCGGCTTGGCGCGCTCGGCATGATTGCCCGGCTCTACTGGTATACGGTGGAATTCGGCCTGATCGACCAGGGTGACGGGCCGCGTATCCATGGCGCCGGCATCCTGTCATCCAAGGGCGAAGTGCTGCATAGCCTGGAAGCGCCACAGCCAATCCGGCGGCCGTTTGACCTCAAGCGTATCCTGCGCACGCGCTATCATATTGATCGCTTCCAGAGCACCTATTTTGTCATTTCCAGCTTCGAGCAGCTTTTTGCCGCCACCGCGCCGGATTTCACCGCGCTTTATGCCGAACTGGCCGGGCTGCCGGAATACGACCCGGAGGACAGGCTTTAGGCGGCGGGTGTAATTTTCATAGGCCCGCGAATCTTTTGCATTGCAGCGGCATTTGCTACCCTGCGCCGCCATGCGCAAGCTGTATCATTTCTGGCTCTCGCCCTATTGCCGCAAGGTCCGCATCCTGTTGAAGGAAAAGGGACTGGATTGCGAACTGGTCCTGGAAAAGGCCTGGGAGCGGCGTGACGAATTCCTCGCCCTCAATCCGGCCGGCCTGGTGCCGGTGCTGGTGGAGCATGATGGCCGCCCGCTGGTGGAAAGCCTGGCGATCTGCGAATACCTGGATGAAGTCTATCCCAACAAGATGCTGATCGGCTTTGATCCGCCCGGCCGCGCCGAAACGCGCCGGCTGATCAGCTGGTTTGATCTCAAATTCAGCCGCGAAGTGTCGGATGCGCTGATCTTTGAGAAAGTGCTGCGTCGCTTCATGGGCGGTGGCCAGCCCGACAGCACCAATATCCGGCTGGCGCATCAGAATCTGAAACACCACCTGAATTACATCGGCTACCTGGCCGAGCGCCGCAACTGGCTCGCCGGCGATGATTTCAGCCTGGCCGACATCACCGCGGCGGCGCATCTGAGCTGCTTGGATTATCTTGGCGATGTGCCGTGGGACGACCATGCCGGGGCCAAGGATTGGTATGTGCGGGTGAAGTCGCGGCCTAGTTTCCGGCCGCTGCTGGCCGATCATATTCCAGGCCTGCCGCCGCCACGGCATTATGCCGATCTCGATTTCTGACCCGTAAAGCACAAGAAAAAGGAACAGCCCATGAGCATCCGTCGCATCGAAGTTGGCCCGCGCATGTCGCAGGCCGTGGTGCATGGCAACACGGTCTATCTCGCCGGCCAGGTGGCGGGCGATACCAGCGGCGACACCACGGCGCAGACCAAGGTGATCCTGGAGCAGATCGACAAGCTGCTGGCCGCTGCCGGCAGCGACAAGACCAAGATTCTTTCGGCCACCATCTACCTGCCGGATATTGCCGATTTCGCCGCCATGAATGCCGCATGGGATGCCTGGGTGCCGCAGGGCCACACCCCGGCCCGCGCCACCGTGGAAGCCAAGCTGGCGGCGCCGGTCTACAAGGTCGAGATCGCCGTTATCGCGGCGATCTGATTCTAGTGATGTGAGCATCGCCGACCGCATCCGCGCCCGGGCTGAGGCCGAAGGCTTCGATGTGGTCGGCATTGCCGCCATTGCTGATATCGGCCCGGAAGCCGGGCAGCGGCTTGATCGTTTTGTTGAACTGGGTCGCCATGGCGAGATGACCTGGCTGGCCGAAGGCGAGCGGGCGCCGCGCCGGCGCCATCCGGCGATATTATGGCCGGAAGCGCGCAGCCTGATCGCACTCGGGCTGAATTACGGCCCGGACCACGATCCGCTCGCCACCCTGCAACAGCGCCGGCAGGCCGCCATCTCGGTTTATGCCCAGGGTCGCGATTATCATCTGGTGGTAAAGAAGAAACTGAAGGCGCTGGGCGGCTGGCTGCAACGTGAAACCGGCCAGGCGCTGAAAGTGTTTGTTGATACCGCGCCGTTGATGGAAAAGCCGCTGGCGCAGGTGGCTGGTCTTGGCTGGCAGGGCAAACACACCAATCTGGTGTCGCGCCAGTTCGGCTCCTGGCTGTTCCTCGGCGCCATCCTCACGGCAGCCGATTTGCCGCCGGATGCGCCCGAGATTGATCATTGCGGCTCCTGCCAGGCCTGCCTGGATATCTGCCCCACTAAGGCCTTCCCGGCACCCTATCAACTGGATGCGCGGCGCTGCATCTCGTATCTCACCATCGAATATGCTGGCGTCATCCCGCTGGAATTCCGCGCCGCCATGGGCAACCGGCTCTATGGCTGCGACGATTGCCTGGCCGCCTGCCCGTGGAACAAATTCGCCGCCCAGGCGCGGGATCTGGAAATCCAGGCGCGCATCGCGCTCAAGGCGCCGCGCCTGCTTGATCTGGCGCGGCTCGATGATGCCGGCTTCCGGGATTTTTTCGCCACCACGGCGGTCAAGCGCATCGGCCGCGACCGCTTCATCCGCAATCTCTGCCTGGCGCTCGGCAATAGCGGCGATGCGGCAGCCATCCCGGTGCTACTCGATCTGGCCGAGGATGCCGCCCTGCCGGTGCGCGCCCATGCCGCCTGGGCGCTGAAACAGCTTATGCCGGCGGCGGATTTTGAAGAGTTTTCAAAAGAGCGTTCAATAGTAGAATCAAACGAGGAAGTTATTCTAGAGCTTCTGTAATAGACTTATGTTACTGTCCAGGTACTCCAATCATATGATTCCAACACAACTACTCCTAATTCCGCATTATTCCAAATTGCATTAGATAAACCCCAATAGAAAAAATGCGATTTAAAGCCATCTTTGTTTGTTTTTGTTATGCTCCTTCCTCTCTTTGTGTATACAATAACCAAATCTCCTTTATTGACATCTTTACTTTCAAACCAATAAGCCTGCTTTTTCCCGCTAGTTGGTATCGATTCGTCTCCATCACTATTTCGGATGGTTTTTGACACCAGCAAGCAAAAATTTCCAACATCAGAGTCTTCATCAACACAGAAAACAAGCCGTTCATTTTCTATGTTTTCTTGGCCTTTGACATATTTAAATCTTAAGGTCATTTTAGGTAGACCTCTTAACATATATTGAAATTCCAATGAGGATTGCTGAGAATAAACCAAATATTACTTGATAATTGCTCATTCCTGGAACAGCCCCTAGGGCGGCAGAGCCGACGGCGAGTGTTGCGCTGCTAATAATTTCAATTTTCCTGGAGCTTTGTTTTGAAACACTCTCCCGCTCTTTGAATCCAATTAATTCTTTGTCTGCTGCGTGAAATTTTTCAACATAAGGTTCAATTTTCTTAATTTCTTCCTGTAGTCGATCGTGTTCATCAATCAGAAATTTCCTTACCCCAGAGCTTGCAAGCTCTTTTTCAGTGAGGACGGAACGGCCTCGAACCAGTATTTGTCTAGTTGTCTTTTGCCGGGGCTCGTCCGCTGCATTTCCGGGCGTTGCATCTTGAGGTTCTTGATCTGGCGCTTCGGTATTTTGCATCAAGTCAATGTACCCTCAGCTACCCCTAGAGCAAGGAAATTTTCTCAAATTATTTAGCCCTTCTGGCGGTTGAGCAGGCGCAGGCGCAGCGCGTTCAGCTTGATGAAGCCGGCGGCGTCCTTCTGGTCGTAGACCGAGTCTTCCTCGAAGGTGACATGGGCCAGCGAGTAGAGCGATTTCGGCGACTTGCGGCCGACCACGTTGACGCTGCCCTTGTAGAGCTTGAGCCGCACGGTGCCTTCGACATTCTCCTGGCTCTTGTCGATCAGCGCTTGCAGCATTTCGCGCTCGGGCGCAAACCAGAAGCCGTTATAGATCAGCTCGGCATAGCGCGGCATGATCTCGTCCTTGAGATGCATGGCGCCGCGATCCAGGGTTGCCTGCTCGATGCCGCGATGCGCCATGTAGAGGATGGTGCCGCCCGGGGTTTCGTAGATGCCGCGGCTTTTCATGCCGACAAAGCGGTTTTCCAGCAGGTCGAGCCGGCCGATGCCATGTTTGCCGCCCAATTCGTTGAGCTTGGTCAGCAGGGCCGCCGGGCTGAGCGCCTGGCCGTTCACGGCGATGGGGTCGCCCTTGAGGAAGTCGATCTCAACATATTCCGGCGTATCCGGCGCCTTTTCCGGATCGACACTGCGCGAATAGACAAAATCCGGCGCTTCCACCCAGGGGTCTTCCAGCACTTTGCCTTCCGCCGAGATATGCAGCAGGTTGGCATCGACCGAGAACGGCGCCTCGCCGCGCTTGTCCTTGGCAATCGGAATCTGGTGCTTCTCGGCAAAATCGATCAGCGCAGTGCGCGAGGTGAGCTGCCATTCGCGCCACGGTGCGATCACCTTGATGCCGGGTTGCAGGGCGTAATAGCTCAGTTCAAAGCGCACCTGGTCGTTGCCCTTGCCGGTGGCGCCGTGGCACACCGCATCGGCGCCCACTTCGCGGGCAATCTCGATCTGGCGTTTGGCAATCAGCGGCCGGGCGATGGACGTGCCGAGCAGGTAGAGGCCCTCATACAGCGCATTGGCGCGGAACATCGGGAAGACATAATCCTTCACGAAAGTCTCGCGCAGATCCTCGATATAGATCTGCTGCACACCGAACATCTCGGCCTTTTTGCGCGCCGGCTCCAGTTCTTCGCCCTGGCCCAGATCGGCGGTGAAGGTCACCACCTCGCAAGAATAGGTTTCCTGCAACCATTTCAGGATCACCGAAGTATCCAGGCCGCCGGAATAGGCCAGCACCACCTTCTTCACGCCGCTTTTCGAGGCCATCGCGCCAAACTCCCAGGGAAAAGGCTGAAAATCGGGCGCGAGTATAGGCATCGCGCCTGCCGGTGCAAGGGCGTAGCTTGGTCTGGCAACGGGGGGTAGGGTCAGAGGGCTGGCGCGGTCGCCAGGTCGAGCCGGCGCTCAATCCGCTCCAGCCGGTCTTCAATTCGGTCCACACGCACCGACACTGCCGCGAGGGTCACTTCCAGATGGCTGAACCGCACATCCATATGGCTCAGCCTGACTTCCAACTGGCCCACCCGGTCGCGCAATTCGCGCAATAGCTCCGACTGGCGGTCGAGTTTTTCGTCCATCCGCCGCAGGTAGACCAGGATGAGGTTATCCGGCTGCTCGCTCATGGCAGCAGTGTATCAGCCGGTCGCAGAAGAACAATATTAGAAATCGCTGGTGATGCCCTTGCGCTCCCAGTCGCCATAGCGGGTCGGTTCCAGGCCTTTTGGGCCATCCACCTCGCCGGGCGGCTGCTGCTGGATGATGGCCGGTTTTTCCGGCATTTTCGGCTTGTCGCCTGGCTTGTCTGGCGCCAGGTTTTCCGGGCTGGTGCTGGGCTGTTCCGTGGTCATTCTGCTGTCCCTTGCGGCGGCAATCCTGATCCCTACATATATCGCTGCAAGCCGTGCTGCCAAGCAGCCGGCGTTTCGGAGGATTTAAGCAGCCATGAACTACACCAAAACAGCGATCCTGCTGGCGGCGATGACCGGCCTGTTCGTTGGTGTCGGTTATCTGATCGGTGGCCAGGCCGGCATGCTGATAGCCTTTGCCATCGCCTGTGCCATGAACCTGTTTGCCTATTGGAACAGCGACAAGATGGTGCTGTCGATGTATGGCGCGCGCGAGGTTGGCCCCAACGAAGCGCCGAATTTCTACGCCATGGTGGCCGAACTGGCGCAGCGTGCCCAATTGCCGATGCCGCGCGTCTATATCATCGACAACGATCAGCCGAATGCCTTCGCCACCGGCCGCAACCCGGAAAACGCCGCCGTGGCCGCCACCACCGGCCTGCTCAACATGCTGAGCCGCGAGGAAATTGCCGGCGTGATGGCGCATGAACTGGCGCATGTGAAAAACCGCGACACGCTGATCATGACCATCACCGCCACTTTGGCCGGCGCCATCGGCATGCTGGCCAATTTCGCCATGTTCTTCGGCGGCAACCGTGATGGCGAAAATCGCGGCGGCCTCGGCATCATCGGCAGCATCGCACTGATGATCCTGGCGCCGCTGGCGGCCAGCCTGGTGCAGATGGCGATCAGCCGCAGCCGCGAATATGCCGCCGATCGCATGGGCGCGGAAATCTCCGGCAACCCGGAGGGCCTGGCCACGGCGCTGGAGCGCATCACCCATGGCGCCGAGCGCATCACCAACCACCAGGCCGAGGGCAACCCGGCCACGGCGCATCTGTTCATCGTCAATCCGCTGAACGGCCAGCGCATGGACAATCTGTTCTCGACCCATCCGAGCACCGAAAACCGCGTGGCGGCCTTGCGTGAACTGGCCTATCGCGGCGGTTTTGCCCAGCCGGCACCGGCCCGTGCACAACCGGCTGCCGCGCCCCGGCCTGCATCGGGCTGGGGCGCCAGCCGCTCCGGCGGCAATTCGGGCGGCAGCGGCACCAGCGGTTCCGTGCCGAGCAGCGGCGGCCGGCGGCTCAACAGCCCCTGGGGCCGTTAAGGGGCCGGGTCGTTAATCCGGCAGCATCGGCGGCTGGTAGCTGCCGATGCTCCAAAGCTGGCCTTCCGGGTCGCGGCAGGAAAAATCCCGCGACCCATAATCCGTGTCATGCAGGTCGATCACAATCTGCGCCCCTGCCGCCTTGGCGCGGGCATACAGCGCATCCACATCCGGCACCACGATATAGATGCCCTGATTGCCCGGGCCGGCTTGCGGCAAGGCCAGGCCCAGCGCGTCCTGCGGCTGGTCGCCCAGCATCACCATGCCATGGCCCAATTGCAATTCGGCATGGGCGATGCCGCCATTGGCTGCCGGCACTTGCAGCGCCACGCGAAAGCCGAAGGCCTGCTCCAGCCAGGCCATGGCGGCGGTGGCATCGCGATAACGCAGAAACGGAAAGATTGATGGGGGTGTGGTCATGTGGCGGCTCCCTGATGGCTGGCGGCAGGATAGGCCGGGCAGCGGCCGCGGTATTGGAAAAATGTTACCGGCAAGCAGTCTTCAGCCGGCCAGGCCGCCGCCATCGGGCAATTGCTGGCGCAGAAAGTCGCCCGGCGCCAGGCCGCTGAACTGCCTGAAATCGCGGATCAGGTGCGATTGGTCATAATAGCCGGCAGCCTGGGCTAGCTCGCCCCAATCCGGTGCCTGTGCTGCTGGCTCCAGCAAAGCAAGCGCATGCTGAAAACGAAACAGCCGTGCTGCCAGTTTTGGTGTCAGGCCGATCTGGTCATGGAAGCGCGCCGCCAGATGTTTGCGGCTATAGCCCAATTCCTGGCTCAGGCTGGCAATCGATAATCCGCCCCGGCTCTGGCGCAGCAGGCGCCAGGCCCAGAATGTGTCACGCGGCGTGCTGTCTGTGCGCTGCTGCACCCAGCGCAGGATGGCAAGATCAAGCAAGGCAAAGCGCTGGTGCCAATCCTCGGTTTCCTGCAACTGCATCGCCAGCCGGGCGGCATTGCTGCCAAACAGGTCTTCCAGCCGCACCACGCGGTTGGTCAATTCACCCAGCGGCAGGCCAAAGCAGCGCCGCGCCCCCAGCGGGGTGAAGAAAATCTGCACCCCTTCCTGCGCGCCGCCGGTTTCCGAACGGGCATAACTGTCGCTCAGGCCGGCGGCAAAACCCTGGCCGGCCAGATAGCGGCTCCGCTGGCCCAGGGTATCGACGATTTCCAGCGGCGCGCCCAGGTTGATGATCAGCACCAGGCTGGTGATCGGCAATTCATGCCGCGCCACAAAAGCCGTGCCGCTTTCCCGATAACAGACATAACGCTCCACATGCGCCGCCAACCGGGCATCGGGCTGGGCGAAGCCGAAGCGCCAGGCGCCGAGCGGAGAGCTATGTTCCACCACCTGCATCGGCGCATTATGCCAAGGGCGCGGCCACCAGCCTAGCCGGTTCGTTGGCGGCGTCATGCTCCAGGCGCAGCACACGCTGATGCTGCTCCAGCCCGGCATGATGCCCGATGCTGAAAATGCCGGTTTGCGGCAGGGCAGCCGCCAATGCCGCCAGGGCGCGGGCTTCGCTGGCCGGATCCAGTGCGGCGGTGGCTTCATCCAGGAACAGCCAGGCCGGCTTATGCAGCAGGGCGCGGGCCAGTTGCACACGCTGCTGCTCGCCGCCGGAAAGGTACTGCGCCCAATTGGCTTCCTGGTCCAGCCGGTCGCCAAGAGCGTTGAGGTCGAGTGCTGCCAGCGCGGCGCGCAAGGCGGCATCGTCAAATTTTTCGGCCGGCTCAGGATAGGCCAGGGCGGCGCGCAGCGTGCCCACCGGCAGATAGGGCCGTTGTGGCAGGAACAGGCATTGCTCGGCGCTGGGGCGATGTATCACGCCCGTGCCAAATGGCCATAGCCCGGCCAGGGCGCGCAGCAAGGTGCTTTTGCCATTGCCCGAGCCGCCTTGCAGCAGCACATGCTCGGCAGGCTTGAGATGGAAATTCTCGATCCGCGCCAGCGCCGCACCTGCCTGGCCGGCAAGATCGGGCCGCGCCAGGGTCAGTGCCGGCACGCTGATGCCTGCCGCGTCATCCTTGATCTGGATGCCGCTGGTGGCGGCCAACCTGGCGGCTTCGGTGATGCCGGCCTGGAAGCCGGTCAGGCGGCCGACCACGGCACGCCATTCGGCGATATCGACATAGGCGCTGATCAGATAGCTCAGCGCGCTCTGCACCTGGCCAAAGGCCGATACTGTTTGCATCAGGCCGCCCAGCGCCAGGCTGCCCTGGAAATAGCGCGGCGCACCAACGATGAAGGGAAACACCACCGCCACCTGACCATAGCCGGCGGTGAACCAGGTCAGTTGCTTCTGCTTGGCCATGATCTTGAGATAATTGCCCACCACATGGCTGAAACGGCCCAGCAGATCATGCTGTTCCACCAGGGCGCCACGCTGCATCGCCACGCCTTCGGCATTTTCGCGCAGCCGGATCAGATGGAAGCGGAAATCAGCCTCAAACCTTTGCTGGTGGAAATTCAGCCCCACCAGCGGTCGACCGATCCGGTTGGTGAGCCAGGTGCCCAGGATGGCATAGACCAAAGCCACCCACACCATGTAGCCCGGGATGCGGATATCCAGGCCGCCAAGCGCAAAGGCCAGATCGCCCGACAAGGCCCACAGGATATGCAGGAAGGAAAACAGCGTCACCACGGCGCTCATCAGGCCAAGGCTGATATTCAGCGAATAGCCGGTGAACAGTTTGAGGTCTTCGGCCAGGCGCTGATCCGGATTGTCGGTGCCGAGGCCAAACAACTGCATATGGTAGAAGCGCTGGCCATGCAGCCATTGCCCGAGCCATTTTTCGGTGAGCCAGCGGCGCCAGCGCAATTGCAGCATCTGGCCAAGATAAAGCTGATACACCGCCACAAAGATGAAGGCCGCCGCCACCAGGCTGAATTGCAGCAGCAGGCTTTTGAAAGCCTCGAAATCCTTTTCCTGGATCGAATTGTAGAAATTATTGTACCAGAAATTGAACCAGACATTGAGGCCGACCGAGGCCAGATTCAGCGCCACCACCGCTGCCAGCAGGCCATAGGCCACCAGCTTTTCATCCGATTGGGTCCAGTAGGGCTTGGCGATATGCCAGAAATCGCGAAAGAAAGCCTTGAGCTTGTCCATGCCTGCCTCTGAACGGAAAACCTGCCGGATTATGGCCGGTTTTCATATCGGCGTCAGCGGATTGACCCGATCACATTCCCGCGTATGATCGCCGCGCTGTCGGTTCTGCGCTGATCTTTGGTCGGGGTGGAGGCAAGAGGGAACACGGTAGGCCATCTGTTGGATGGCCGATCCGGGGCTGATCCCGCAACTGTGAGCGATGAGTCCGCGCAATTAAAGTCACTGGGCAACCGGGAAGGCTGGCGCAAGGGACGGTGATTCGCGAGCCAGGAGACCTGCCGGCACAGTCACCCAACCGATGGGCGGGAGCACCATACGGAGCGGCATTTCGCAGCGGTGGCGGATCTGTCACCCTCAGGCTCAAGGAGCCCGCGATGCCGGCCTACCGTTATTCACTTTGCCTCACCCTGTCTCTCTTGGCGCCAAATATGGCGCTGGCGCAGCAATATGCTGAATTGCCGCCGGTGCTGGTCACCGCCAGCCGGCTTGGCGATGGCATCACCGGCGTTGCCACCAGCGTGATCGGCTATGAAGAAATTCAGCGCAGCCCGGGCGAGACAATCCAGGATGTACTTGGCCGCCAATCCGGCATCCAGTTACGCAGCCTCTATGGCGGCGTCGGCGGCGCCGGCACCACAGTGGATATGCGCGGCTTCGGTGCCACGGCTTCGGCCAACACGCTGGTGCTGGTGAATGGCCGCCGGCTCAATGATCTTGATCTGGCCGGCATCGATTTTGCCGCCTTGCCCAAGGCCGGCATCGAGCGGATCGAGGTGATGCGCGGCAATAGCGGCGCCGTGCTGTATGGCGATGGCGCCATGGGCGGCGTGATCAATATCGTCACCTCCGGCGCGGCCAGGCCGGGTTACAGCCTGGATGCCGGCATCGGTTCATTGGGCCAGCGCGAAGCCGCCGCCTCGGCGCGGCAGAGCATCGATGGTTTTGAACTCAGCGCCTATGGCAGCTTTGCCAATAGCGACGGCTATCGCGACAACAACAAGCTGTTGCAGCGTAATGCCAGTGGTGAAATTCGCCGCCGGCTGGATTTCGGCGATCTCTACATGAATTTTTCGCTCGACGACCAGCAGCTTGGCCTGCCCGGCGAGCGCCGCTCGCGGCTGTCCGGCCAGCATCCCCGGGGCGCCACCAATCCGTATGATTATGCCAACAAGCAGGGCCAGAATCTGACCATCGGCGGCACCTGGCTGATCGGCAACCATGCCGACCTGGTGCTGGATGCCGGCGTGCGGCGCAAATCGCAGGATGCCTATTTTGATCAGTCCGGTTTTCCATCCTATGTCGATACCGAACTGACCACCTATTCCTTCACGCCGCGCCTGACGCTGCAAAATCGCCCATTTGAGCTTGGCCTCAATTCGATCCTTGGCCTTGATCTCTACAATGCGGATTACGAATCCGATCGTCAGGAACGTGCCGGCAACCGGCCGATCCATCGCTACGCTGCCGAGCAGCAGAGCCTGGCGCTGTATGGCCAGTCCACCTTGGCACTCAGCGCCGCCACCGATATCTCTGCCGGCCTGCGCTTGCAGCGCACCGAGGTTTCGGCGCGGGATCGTTATGATGCCACGGCGCCGGGCGGCGGTTTCGGCTCGCAAGGCGCGCCGTTTGACGATCAAGCCACCGACTATGCTTATCATCTTGGCTTCGAACATCGGTTCACGCCGGGCTTTGAAGTGTTTGGCCGCACCGGGCGCAGTTTCCGCTTCCCAACCCTGGATGAACGCATCGGCATGGGCAGCCCAACCAATTTCCGGCTGCAAACCCAGACCTCGCAGGACGTGGAACTGGGCTTCCAGGGCAAGGCTGGTGCTGCCGGCTATCGCCTCAGCGCCTATGTCATGCGGCTGGAAAACGAACTGGCGTTCAATGCGGTGAATTTCACCAATCGCAATCTCGACCCGACCGAGCGGCGCGGCATTGAGGCCAGTGGCGATTATCAGCTGCTGCCGGAACTGAAGCTGCGCGCTGGCGCGGGCTATATTGATGCCGAATTCCGCAAGGGCGCCAATGCCGGCAAGCGGGTGCCGCTGGTATCGACCTGGAGCAGCAATATCGGTTTCTCTTGGGATATCCTGCCCAAACTGGTGCTGCTGGATATGGATGCACGCTTTTTCAGTGCGCGCCGTATGGAGAATGACGAGCGCAATTTCCAGCCGCAAATTCCTGGCCATGTGCTGCTGGATCTGCGCTTGAGCGGCGCGTTTGATAATCGGCTGCGCTGGTCGCTGGCGGTGCAGAATCTGCTGGATCGGACCTATTATGATTACAGTGTCGCCAGCGCCACCACCTATGGCAGCTACAATTACTATCCCCAGCCCGGCCGCACCGCGATGGCACGGCTCGGGCTGGATTTTTAGTTTCTAGGGTGCGGACCCATTCTTAGC
>DLGP01000151.1:0-32692 GCA_002482765.1 Alphaproteobacteria bacterium UBA7691 | reverse complement strand
CACATCGCTTTCGGCTTGCCTCCTTGCCAGGCATGAAAATCACGCCATCACGGACCCGCTAATAATGGGTCCGCACCCTAATCAAAAACGCCATTCCACGCCGGCATAGACGGCGCGGCCGTCGCCCGGATTGTAGAGCAGCGATCCGTTGGCGGCGGTTGAGATGACACTGACATTGGAGATGTAGGTCTTGTCGAGCAGGTTGCGGCCATCAAGGAAAAATTTCAGGCCGTTGCCATAATCATACCCGGCCTTCATGCCCAGCAATGCGTAAGCCGCCGTTTTGGTGGTGTTGGCATTGTCAACATGATAGGCCTCCGGCACCCATTCAACATTCGGCGCCACATACCAGCCGGCGGCACTGGCATAACGCAGTTCCGCCCGCAGATAATGCCGTGGCGCGCCGGGGATTTTATTGTCGCGGAAGGTGGCGTCATTGTCGAAATGGAAGTCGCTGAAGGTGTAGGCCAGCCGCGTGGTCACGCTGTCGCCCTGCGCCACGGCATTGCGCAAAGCCACCCAATCGCCGCCTAATTCCAGGCCCTGATGGATTGTCTTGTCCAGGTTGCGCGCCTCGTCGCCAGTGCCGATCAGCAGCTGCTGGATTTCATCGCGCAGCCAGGAACGATAGAGCGCCGCATCCCAGCCCCAATCGCCGTTTTTGCCGCGTGTGCCGATTTCCAGCGTGGTGGATTTCTGTGCCTTGAGCGGAAACAGACCCGCGCCGGAACTGGCCGGATCAAGCTCAGAGAAGGGCGGGGCTTCCTTGGCCAGGCTGAGATTGCCAAAAACCTGAATGCCCGGGGCGGCATCCCAGCGCAGGCCCAGCTTGGGATTCACCGCATAGAAATTGCGGCTGCCGGAATTATCCCCATCAGACAGGAATTTATCCTCCAGATTACGTTCCGAAAAACTGCCCTGTGCGCCTGTGACCAAAGCCAATGTTGGTGCCACATAATGCGCATTCTCGGCATAGATTTCGGCATTGGCGGAAATCTGGTCGGCATCGCTGGCCAGCGCGCCGCGTGAGCCGCCAACATTGTTGAAGGTGCGGGCGCGGTTCACGCCACCAAAATAATGCGCCCCCAGCACCAGGTCGTTACGGTTGCCAAAGAGCAGGCCGCTCTGGGTGTAGCGCGCATAGGCGCCGTAATTGTTTTCCTCATTCTCAATCACGATGCCAAAGAACGGGCTGAAGATCACCGGATGGAACAATTCCTTGTTGGCGTAATAAACCCCCAGGGTGAAATCGCCGTTATCGGTCAGCCAGGTGGTCTTGTTGGCAACGCGCACGGAATTGATGTCGCGTTTGGTGTTGTTGCGGTTGTGGCCGAAATTGCCTTCCACCGTCGATTCCGGTGTGGCGAAAGCAGCGTTGCGGGTCAGGCTGCCGGTGATCTTCTGGTTGATGCTGCTGCTGCTCAGGTAAAACCGCGTTTCGGCGGCATCGCCAAAGCGATAGCCGACATTGCCGTTCAGGCGCGCATAATCCTGATCGGTATGATCGCGGTAGCCTTCAGCATGGCCGTAGCTGCCGGTGACATAATAATCAAAAGCGCCCTCGGCCTGGCCGGCGGCAATCTGCGTGCGCAGGGTTTCAAACGAGCCGATTTCCAGCCGGGTCAGGAAACCCGGATTGCTGCGGCCGGTGGGGGAAACGTAATTGACCGCGCCGCCCAGGCCGGCAGCGCCAAATTGTAGTGCATTGGCGCCCTTGTAGACTTCGATATAGCGCAAGGCCAGCGGGTCGATTTCCTGAAAATCGCCGGCGCCATCGGCTTGATTGATCGGCACGCCGTCCAGCAGCAGGCGTATGCCGCGCAGATGGAAGTTGCGCGACAGGCCGGAACCGCGCACCGAGAGGCGGGCATCCTCCTGGCCGTATTTCGGCTGTGCAAACATGCCGGGCACATAATCCAGCAGGTCTTTCACCGTGGCGCTGCGGCCCTCGCGAATTTCCGCTTCAGTGACAAAAGCCACTGCGCCTGGAATTTTCTCCAGATTGCGCCGGGCCTCGGTTTCATCCGGTGTGGTCAGACTGTCGGTTTCAGCCTGGCCCTGCACGGTCACGGCGGGCAGCGTGGTGGTCTGGCTGCGCGCCATGCCGCTGAACAGCGCCAGCAGGCTGGCGGAAGCAAACAAGGCAAGGGCGAGGCGCGGCAGCGTCTTTTCGACGCGCGCGCGGATAGAGGACGGATTCATGGCGTGAATTCCCCAGAAAGAATATTTTTAAGCTGTTTTTAGTGCTTGTGGCCGCCGTGGCCGGCATGGCCATCGGCTTCGGCGCTGCCGCCGGGCTTCACCACCGGCACATTCAGCGTCACGCTGCCAGCCTGCTCAAAAGTCAGTGTCAGCGGGAAGCTGGCGCCTTCCTTCAATGGCTGTTTCAGCCCGATCAGCATCACATGATAGCTGCCCGGCTCCAGCGCGGTGCGGCCCTGGCCGGCAATCTCGATATGCGGCACAGCGCGCATCCGCATCACATCGCCTTCCTTGATATGCGTATGCAATTCCACGCTTTCGGCCACCGGCGAGGCGGCTTTCAGCAACTTGTCGCTGCCGGCACCGGTATTCACCAGGGTCATGAAGGCGCCGCCCATCTTGGCCGGGGTGGCGCGGGCGAAGGGCTGTTCAATCCGCATCATGCCGATGCTGGCCGCTGCCTTGCCGCCAGTATTGCCATCGGCAATCCGGATCAGCGCCGCCGGGCGTTCCAGTGCATGGGCGTTTTGGCCGGCGGCCGGAATCTGCTCCCAGCGTAACTCGCCGCTGGCGCAGGTCTGGATCACTTTGAGCCAGAGTTGCTTGCCGGCCTGTTCCGGCAGTTTCAGGCTGAGGCCGAATTCATCAAATTGTTCGTTCGGCAGGTTGCCGCCGCGCCAGGTGATGGTGCTGGTCACGGTATCGGTTTTGCGGCCATGGCCTGCATCCACCGGCTGCGCCAGTTTGGTGTTTTCGATTTCGATCTGCCAGCCCGGCTTGGCCTGCGGCCGCACAATGGTGAGGCCCTCGGGCAGCAAAACCTTCAGCGCCGTGGTGGGCGAAGTGCCGCAGCCATGGCCAACCCGCAAAGCCGTGCGGAAATAGCTGCCGGCAGCGCCCTCGGCCGGATCGGCCACCACATGGGCGCCGGCCGTGTGGCTCAGCAGCAGGGCAGATAGGAAAGCGGCGCTGGCGCCGCCATGGAATTTGAATGTCATGGTGAGAATCCTCTGAAACGAAGCAGTTGCGCCGACAGACAAGCGGCGCAGCGAATGCAGGTTCAGAGGCTGGCGGGTGGGCCGCGTGCCCGGGGGCGTTGTTGTGTCAGGTCCGGCGGCGGCGCGGCCGACCACACCGAATGGCGCAGGATTTCCAGCAGCACCGGCACGGCCAGCAGCGGCAGCGCCGGCAGGATGGCAACGCCCTGCTGCGCGCCGAGGCAGATCGGGCAATACCGCGCCGCCGACTGGCCCTTGCCGTTCTGATCCGGGCTTTCATCCGCCGCCAGTGGCTGGCCATCGGCGCCGATCTGGATCGTGCGCATGCCATAGACGGTACAGATCACAATACTGTCAAAACCGGCATTGGCCGCATTGCGCTGTTGCAGGCTGTGATAGGTCAGCGGCAGCAGGCTGTGGAACAGCAAGGCCAGCAGGCCCAGCCACGCCATCAGGCGATGGCGCGGGGTCTGAAGGGCGGAGCTGGATAGCGGCAGCATGGCGCAGAAGTAACAACTTTCAGCGCAGCGACACAAGCGACAGGAAGTCGCAGTGTATACAGCGCTAGCGTTTGACGCGGCTGGCGGGAGCGGCTAGCCTTGCCGCACCATATAGACGGAGAAAATCCATGCGCGCCTTGCTGGCCTTGCCCACGCTATTCTTTGCCATGCCTGCTTTCGCGCATCACGCCATGGATGGGCAATTGCCCAACAGCTTGGCTGCCGGCTTCCTCTCCGGTCTGGGCCATCCGATCATCGGCCTCGATCACCTCGCCTTCCTGCTTGCTGCTGGCCTGCTCGCCGCGCCTCGTCAGCGCTTCCTGCTGCTGCCGCTGGCTTTCATCCTGGCTTCGCTGGCCGGCACGCTGCTGCATATCCAAGGTGTTGACCTGCCGGGTGGCGAAATCGCCGTGGCGCTGTCGGTGCTGGCGCTTGGCCTGCTGCTGCTGCTCGCCATGCCGCTGGGTGATGCCGGCTTTGCCGCTTTGCTGGCGGTGGCCGGTTTGTTCCATGGTTATGCCTTTGGCGAAAGCATTGTCGGCGCCGAAGCCACGCCGCTGCTGAGCTATCTGGCCGGCTTGGCGCTGATCCAGTTTGTGCTCTGTGCCGGTGCCGCTTTGGCCTGGCGTAAGCTTGATCCGGCCCGGCCGCTGCTGGCCCGTCGCCTGGCCGGCGCGGCTGCCGGCCTGACCGGTATTGCCTTCCTGGCGCTCAACCTCGCTGGTTGAATTCGCGTATCACTTTAGTGCGCCGCGCTTGACAAGCGCGGCCACCATTGCTATTTCCCCCGCATCGGCCCCGTTTCTGCGGGTCGGTCCAGGCCTTGCGCCGCGTTTCCTGCCTTTGTGCTTTCTGCCCTAGCGCCGGTCCCTGCCGCAGCCTATAGGTTCCTCCACCTGGCAGTCGCGTTTCCCTGCATTCCCGCGGCGCCCAAATCTCCCGACCAACATGTCTTTTCCTGGTCAAAAAATCCAAGGCTCCGCGAATCCGCCATGAATCTGCAAGAACTCAAGACCAAATCGCCCACCGATCTGCTCGCTTTCGCCGAGGAGCTGGAGATCGAGAACGCCTCCACCCTGCGCAAGCAGGACATGATGTTCGCCATCCTCAAGCAGCTCGCTGATCGCGACCTGGAAATCACCGGCGAAGGTGTGCTGGAAGTGTTGCAGGATGGCTTCGGCTTCCTGCGCTCGGCCCAGGCCAATTACCTCGCCGGGCCGGATGACATCTATGTCAGCCCGAATCAGATTCGCCGTTTCGGCCTGCGCACCGGCGACACCATCGAAGGCACCATCCGGGCGCCGAAGGATGGCGAGCGCTATTTTGCGCTGCTCAAGGTCAACACGATCAATTACGAAGACCCGGAAAACACCCGCCACAAGGTGCATTTTGATAATCTGACGCCGCTTTATCCGAATGAGCGGCTGAAGATGGAATTGCCGCCGAGCGAGGAAGCCGAGCCGGCGCCGGCGGTGGCCAAGACGCCGACGATCAAGACCCGTGGTGAATCGAGCAAGCGCGAAAAGCTGATCACGTCGGCGCCGAAGAAGGATATATCCTCGCGTGTCATCGACCTGATCTCGCCGCAGGGCAAGGGCCAGCGCGCCCTGATCGTGGCGCCGCCGCGCACCGGCAAGACCATGCTGTTGCAGAATATCGCGCATGCCATCAGCGCCAATCACCCGGAAGTCTACCTCATCGTGCTGCTGATCGACGAGCGGCCCGAGGAAGTCACTGACATGCAGCGCACGGTGAAGGGCGAGGTGATCTCCTCCACCTTCGACGAGCCGGCCTCGCGCCATGTGCAGGTTACTGAAATGGTGCTGGAAAAGGCCAAGCGCCTGGTGGAACACAAGCGCGATGTGGTGATCCTGCTGGATAGCATCACCCGTCTGGCGCGCGCCTATAACACCGTGGTGCCGTCTTCCGGCAAGGTGCTGACCGGCGGTGTGGATGCCAATGCCTTGCAGCGCCCGAAGCGGTTCTTCGGTGCGGCGCGCAATATCGAGGAGGGCGGTTCGCTGACCATCATCGCGACGGCGCTGATCGATACCGGCAGCCGCATGGATGAAGTCATCTTCGAAGAGTTCAAGGGTACCGGCAACTCGGAAATCGTGCTCGACCGCAAGGTGGCGGACAAGCGCATCTTCCCTGCGATGGATATCCTGAAGTCCGGCACCCGCAAGGAAGACCTGCTGGTCCCGCGTCAGGACCTGCAGAAGATCTTCGTCCTTCGCCGGATTCTCGCTCCGATGGGAACGACGGATGCGATCGAGTTCCTGATCGACAAACTGAAGCAGACGAAGACCAATGGCGATTTCTTCGACTCGATGAACACCTGATTTCCTTAGCCGGATTCTCCTCTCTGACCGCCGCGACGTCGTCCGATGCCGCGGCGGTTTCGTGTTTACGCCTCGTTGTCGGATTGCAAGGAGATGCGGGTGATTGCTGGACTCGCAAGACGAGATCATATACCTGCGCTCCCCCAAAGCCGGGATGTCCTGACGTCGCCGTTGGATCGCAAACTGTTATGAACGCCATTGATACGATCTACGCGCTGTCGAGCGGCGCCCTGCCCTCTGGCGTGGCCGTGATCCGCCTGAGTGGGCCTGCCAGTCGGACTGCAGCCGAAGCCCTGGTCGGGCCTATCCCGGAGCCCCGCATCGCGGCCTTGCGTTCTTTTCGCGATTCTTCTGGCACGCTGCTCGATCGGGGCCTTGTGCTCCACTTTCCGGGACCGGCTTCGTTCACCGGCGAGGATTGCGTTGAGTTGCACCTCCATGGCGGGAGAGCAACGGTGGCGGCCGTAGTTACCTGCCTGAAGGCGATGGAGGGGCTGCGTCAGGCGGATGCAGGGGAGTTTTCAAGGCGGGCATTCCAGAACGGCAAGCTGGACCTGACGGCTGCCGAAGGCCTGTCGGACCTCATCGCTGCGCAGACCGAGATGCAGCGGCGGTTGGCGCTGGAACACGCCGAGGGCGGCGTTGCGGCGCTTTATGCCAGTTGGTCGAAACGACTGACCTTTGCGCGCGCGATGATCGAAGCGGAACTTGATTTTGCTGACGAAGATGACGTGCCCGGTTCTGTTTCGGAAACGATATGGTCGGACATGAAGGTATTGCGCCAGGAACTTGCGGATCATACTCAGATGGCGCGGGCCGGAGAGGTTGTAAGGGATGGCTTGAAAGTGGTCATCGCCGGTGCGCCAAATGTCGGAAAATCAAGCCTTATCAATTATTTAGCACGACGAGAACTGGCGATCGTGACGGATGTACCCGGAACGACGCGTGATATATTGACTATCGACATCGACCTGGATGGCTATGTTGTCCACTTCTATGATACGGCCGGACTTCGAGAGACCGAGGAGTTAGTCGAAATCGAAGGCATTCGGCGGGCGCAGAAGGCGATGCAGCACGCCGACTTAGTGCTTTGGGTTCGAGAGGCGGGAAGCGATAAAGACAGTGGGGAATTCGTCAAGGAATTGACAGTGCCTGTCATCGCGGTGCGTTCCAAGGCGGACCTAGCCGACGTGAATAACGTAGCGGACGGGTCGTTTGCGATCTCGACGCGAAGCGGTCAGGGTGTTTCGGAGCTTCTCGATGCCATCAAAGGCTACCTTCCCGATCTTGCCGGACACGGCGGACTTGCGGTACCGTCGCGGGAGCGACACCGGGAGGAACTCACTTCCTGTCTCCGGTCGATCGATGAAGCCCTGCAGAAGTCGACGGCCGGTGGGTTGGAGATTGCAGCCGAATATCTAAGACAAGCGTCACTAGCTCTAGGGCGGTTGACGGGACAGGTTGATATCGAGGCTTTGCTCGACGTCATTTTCTCCGAATTTTGTGTCGGCAAATGATTCACGTGAAACAAGGTACACGCCTTACGAGTCCCGATACCTGTTTCACGTGAAACAGGTGCAGTAATTGAGGTTCCGCAATGAACTATGATGTGGTTGTCATTGGTGGAGGTCATGCCGGCTGCGAGGCTGCCGCGGCCTCGGCGCGAGCTGGTGCAAAGACCGCCCTGCTGACGCACAAGCAGTCCACGATCGGCGTCA
Organism: Alphaproteobacteria bacterium UBA7691; assembly: GCA_002482765.1. Classification (GTDB taxonomy): domain Bacteria; phylum Pseudomonadota; class Alphaproteobacteria; order Ferrovibrionales; family Ferrovibrionaceae; genus Ferrovibrio. Next base: position 24,932 of record DLGP01000151.1, on the reverse strand, counting down.
TGTCCTGCAATCCCGCGATCGGTGGGTTGGGCAAGGGGCATCTTGTGCGTGAGATCGACGCTCTGGATGGCTTGATGGGGCGTGTTGCCGATGCGGCAGGCATCCAGTTTCGCTTGCTCAATCGCCGCAAAGGGCCGGCGGTCCGGGGTCCGCGCACGCAGGCCGATCGCCGGCTCTATCGCGAGGCGATGCAGACCGAAATCGCCTCAATACCTAATCTCGATGTCATCGAAGGTGATGTTTTCGACCTTGGGTTCGACAATGGCATATTGACGCAAGTTGTCCTGGCGGATGGCCGTGCCATTGCCTGTCGTGCAGCGGTCTTGACCACCGGCACGTTCCTACGCGGCCTAATTCATATCGGAAACGAAAAGATTCCAGCCGGACGCGTTGGAGAAGCTCCGTCCGTTGGATTGTCCTCGACCCTAGCGCGAAGTGGTTTTGCCCTCGGGCGTCTCAAGACCGGTACACCGGCGCGACTGGATGGTAAGTCGATTGATTGGGCGTCTATCGGCCGGCAGGGACCGGATGAGGAGCCGGTACCCTTCTCCTTCATGAACGACCGGATCATGACGCCGCAGATCGATTGCGGCGTGACCCGGACGACGGCCGAGACACATCGCATTATTGAAGACAACCTCTCGCAGTCGGCGATGTATTCTGGCCAGATTGCCGGTGTCGGGCCTCGCTATTGCCCCTCGATTGAGGACAAGATCGTCAAGTTCGGCGAGCGTGACGGTCACCAGGTGTTTCTGGAGCCCGAGGGTCTCGACGATGACACGGTCTATCCGAACGGCATTTCCACGTCCCTGCCGCGTGACGTGCAGGAGATGTTTATTCGAACCATTCCGGGGCTGGAAGAGGCTCGTATTCTCCAGCACGGCTACGCAATCGAATATGATCACGTCGACCCCCGCGAACTGACAGGTGCACTGGAGGCACGGCGACTGCCTGGGCTCTTTCTGGCTGGCCAGATCAACGGCACCACGGGATATGAAGAGGCGGGGGCGCAGGGGCTTGTTGCCGGCTTGAACGCCGCAAGGCTCGCATCGGGGGCGCCGCCCTATATCTTTAGCCGGACCGAAAGCTATATCGGCGTCATGATCGACGATCTCACCAGTCGCGGCGTGACGGAACCCTATCGCATGTTTACGTCCAGGGCTGAATACAGGCTCTCGCTCCGTGCCGACAATGCGGACTTAAGGTTGACGCCCATTGGCATAAAACTTGGATTTGTCGGGTGTGAACGACGTGATCGCTTTGAATCATGGGTCCGTTCGGTTGAATCCGGGCGTCAAATGCTGCAAGCGCGCGCTGTGACGCCGCCAGAGGCTGCATGGTTCGGTCTTCGGTTGAACCAGGACGGGCAGCGGCGGACCGCCTATGAGTTGTTGTCCTATTCGGATATCGATATGGGAATGCTGGAGCCGATCTGGCCGGAGCTTGCCGCCTTGCCGAAGAATGTTCGTGAGCCGCTTGAGACGGAAGCCCGCTATTCGGTCTATATGGAGCGCCAGAAGGCGGATATCGCTTCCGTGCAGCGCGAGGAAGAGCGGTTGATACCGGCGACGTTCGAGTTCAGCGAACTGTCGGGACTTTCGAACGAATTGAAGCAGAAATTGTCCCGGATTCGCCCGGCCAACGTTGCTCAGGCGGCGCGCATCGAAGGGATGACACCTGCAGCCGTTTCGCTGCTCATCACCTACATCCGCAAGAACGAGTTGGGCCACGATCTGAACCGGCGGGCAGCGCAATGAATGAGAGTCTTCCTGGCGGCTTGCATGTTTCACGTGAAACAGCAAGCCGCTTGAGCGCCTTTGAAGCAGTCTTCAGAAAATGGGCCGGCTCCATCAACCTGGTCGCACCCTCTACAAAATCGGACTTCTGGAGCCGGCATATTGCGGATAGCGCGCAAATCTTCCAGCTCCTTCCGGCGCCGAAACGGTGGGTCGATCTTGGAAGCGGAGGCGGTTTTCCGGGCATTGTAACGGCGATTTTGCTGGCTGAGTTGGGCGACGGTTGGGTTCATCTCGTCGAGAGCAACAACAAGAAGGCAGCTTTCCTGCGGGCGGCGATCGCTGCGACCGATGCCCGCGCGTCGGTCCATGCCATCAGAATTGAAGCCGCGCCCCGGCAAATTCCGGATTGCGATGCGGTTTCGGCCCGTGCGCTGGCCGAACTTCCTCTGTTGCTGGATTTCGTCTGGCAATGGGCGGAAAGGAACCCCGCCTGCCGGGCCTACTTCCACAAAGGCCGGGATTATCAGGCGGAAGTCGATAAAGCGCTTTGTCGGTGGGATTTCGATCTGGTAAGACACGACAGTGTCGTCGAGCCGGATTCGGTGGTGCTCGAGATCACAGGGCTGAAGCGAAAAGCTTCCGATTGACGGCGGATTCCCGAATGACTGTTCAGAAGAACCGGATCATTACCATTGCGAACCAGAAGGGTGGCGTCGGCAAGACGACGACAGCCATCAATCTGGCAACGGCGCTTGCGGCAATCGGCGAGCGCGTGCTGATCGTCGATCTCGACCCGCAGGGCAATGCCAGCACGGGCCTCGGCATCGATCGGCGTGACCGCCTTCATTCCTCCTACGATCTCCTGATGGGCGAACGCAGCGTCAGCGAGAGCGTGGTGCAGACCGCTGTTCCCAATCTCTTCATCATCCCGTCCACGATGGATCTGCTCGGCATCGAGATGGAAATTGCCGGCGCGGCAGACCGGGTTTTCCGTCTGAAACGGGCGCTGGAAAGCTCCGATGCCCTCACCTATTCCTATATCCTCGTCGATTGCCCGCCTTCCTTCAATCTGTTGACGATGAACGCTATGGCGGCGGCGCATTCTGTGCTGGTTCCGCTGCAATGCGAGTTCTTTGCGCTGGAAGGCCTGAGCCAGCTCCTGGAAACGGTTGATCAGGTGCGCCGAACCGTGAACCCGCTGCTGGATATCCAGGGCATCGTGTTGACGATGTTCGATTCGCGAAACAATCTTGCGCAGCAGGTCGTCAACGACGTGCGGACGCATCTGGGTGAAAAAGTGTATCATACACTTATTCCGCGAAATGTGCGGGTTTCCGAGGCGCCGTCCTATGGTAAGCCGGCTATCCTTTACGATCTGAAATGCGCCGGCAGTCAGGCCTATCTGCAGCTTGCGTCCGAAGTCATCCAGCGGGAGCGCCAACGCAAGGCCGCTTGAAACCCGGTCATCGTTATCTGAGTGTGAGTGGCAAAGATGAATGACGATATTTCGAAGCGGCGGCTCGGGCGCGGTCTTGCGGCGCTGATCGGCGAGATGGACCAGCCGCTGAGCAGCAGCACACCGGCCGAGCCGGTCAATCCCGACCGCCGCGTGCCGATCGAGTTTGTCGGACGCAACCCCCGCAATCCGCGACGGTATTTCGACGAGTCGGAACTGCAGGACCTTGCGGCTTCAATCCGTCAGCACGGTATCGTACAGCCGGTCGTCGTGCGCACGATTGCACAGGATCGTTACGAGATTATTGCAGGCGAGCGCCGTTGGCGTGCTGCGCAACTGGCCGGCTTCACGGATATTCCGGTTATCGTGCGGGACGTGGACGACCGGACCGCGCTTGAGATCGCGATCGTCGAAAACGTTCAGCGGTCGGACCTCAATCCGCTGGAAGAGGCGCTTGGCTACGAGCAGTTGATCGCGGAACATGGTTACACGCAGAACGACCTCGGCGAGATCATCGGCAAGAGCCGCAGTCACGTGGCCAACAGCCTGCGGCTGCTGAAACTGCCGGAAACGGTTCGCGATATGTTGGCCGCCGGTGCGCTATCCGCGGGTCATGCGCGTGCGTTGATCCCGACATCCGATCCCGTGTCGCTGGCGAAATCCATCGTCGCCAAGGGCATGTCGGTGCGCGATGCGGAGCGCCTGGCTCAGAATGACATCAAGGCACAGTCCGATCCGGATCATGCGGCTAAGCCGCGCGAGGAGAAAGACGCCGATACGCTGGCGCTGGAGCGCACGCTCTCGGACAGTCTCGGTCTCGATGTGACCGTGAACCACAAGGCGAATGGCGGGCATCTGCGCATCGCCTACAAGACGCTGGAGCAGCTTGAGGAAATTTGCCGGCTTCTTGAGCGCCGCTGATCTCCTTAGCCGGAGTCTCGCCGCTATAATACCCTGATGTCAGCGACGGGCCGATTGCAGGACGGACGATAGAAGCGTCTGCATTGCGACTGAGTCTTCCAGGCTCTGGCGCTGCCGGCTTTGCAGGATGGCAGACTGCAGCTTCTGCATTTCCCGGCGAATGGAAGGACCGTCCCAGCTTTTCAGCGCCCTCTCGATGACCGGCTTGCGCCGGAAATGCAGATGCCGGCCGAGCGTTGCCACGACCTGGCCGGCCTGGCTCCGCTTCTCGTCCATTTCCGACCGCATCAGGTCCAGCAACTGGAACTGCCGCAGGCAGGCCTGCAGGACGAGGAAAACGGCCGTCTTCGACGTGACGATCTTGTGCATGGCGTGGACGAACCCGTCCTTGTCGCCCTTCAGGACGGCATCGACCGCATCATCGACCGAAATGGCGCTGGCGTCGCCGATGATGGCGGCGACGTCCTCTTCCTCGACGGTCGTCTGGCCGCGGGCATAAAGCGCCAGTTTGCGCACCTCGTTGCGAGAGGCCAGTCGGTCGCCGCCGATCGCCTCAACCAGACGCTGGCGTGCAGCCGTTGAAATGCGAAGGCCCTCGGCGGCCAGTTCCTGATCGATCAGGGCGTTCAAGGCCCGTCCGTCGTCTGCGTAGCAGGGAATGGCAACCGCCCCCCGGCCGCCCTCGGCCGCCTTGCGGAGCGCTGCGCCCTTCTTCAGGTCGCCGGCCTCGACGATAACGGTGCTTCCCTCGGGCGGTGTCGTCGCCAGGGTGGCGATGGCATCGGCCAGGGGCTTTTCGTTTGCGGCGCCCTTGATCCAGACGAGGCGATCACCCCCGAAGAGACCGAGTGCGTTGACTTCATCCATCAATCGGCCGGCGTCGCGCGCCACGTCTGCGGCATCGAGCTTGATGACGGCGAAGGGGTCGTCCAGCGCGATGCCGGTCATTGCGGCAATCTGCGCCGCCCGCTCGGAAACGAGGCCGCGGTCGGGGCCGTAGATCACGAAGACGCGGACGGAGCGTGCGGCGCCACGCAGGAACCCGTCGAACTCGTGTGACTTGACCTCGCCCATCGCGGTTTAGGTCCGCGGCAGGCTGGCGGCGATATCGGCCCGGATCAGTTCGGCGAGTTCACGCGCTGCGCGGTTTTCCGCGTCGCGCGTCGCCCGCACCTTGGCGAATTCCTGCACCGGGAAGTCAACCAGCGCCACGGTGGAACGCTTGCCGGAGCGCACCGTCTCGCCGGTGCTTTCGCGCGCAAGGTTATAGTCGGCCGTGACGACGATGCGCCCGGCGCGCGGCACGTCGGTCGCGGTGTCGAGCAGCACGCCGATATTGCGCACCGATACGTTCATCTCAAGCATGTATTCGGGCTGTGCCGGTTCACCGGCGCCGCCGGCAAGCAGGAAGATCAGGTTGTTGCGGACCTGCTGTTCGACACGCGTATCGGCCTCGGAAATGCCGATCGACGAGAGTATCGCCTCGGTATTGCCGCCGGTCGAATAGAGCGGACGTACCTGGCAGCCGGTGAGTGCGCCGAGCAGAAGCAGGCCCGCGGCTGCACGGCCGATAGCCCGGAGGGTCGATGTTTCAGACGACGACATTCACGATCCTCTGCGGCACGACGATGATTTTCTTCGGGCTCTTTCCAGCAAGCGCGGCCTGGACGATGTCCATTGCAAGCACGGCCGCCTCGACGGCACTCTGGTCCGCGTCGCGGGCGATTGTCAAATCGCCGCGCTTCTTGCCGTTGATCTGGACCGGCAGCACCACTTCGTTCTCGACGACGAGCGCCGGATCGAACGTGGGCCAGCCTGCCATCGCGACGAGACCGTCGCAGCCGATCTCGCGCCAGCACTCTTCTGCCAGGTGCGGGGTCATCGGCGCGACGATGCGGATCAGGATTTCCACGGCTTCCCGCAAGGCGGAGGAAAGGTCGGCGGAGGCGTTTCCGGATGCAGCGGATGCCAGCGGGCCGGCAAGCGCGTTGACGAATTCATAGATGCGGGCGACTGCCTTGTTGAAGGCGAGCTTGTCATAGTCGGCCTGCACGGCTGCCAGCGTCCGGTGGGCGATCTGGGAGACGGCGAGCGCCTCGCCTTCGGCACCCGCCTTCGGCTCGCAGGCCTTCAGCATCGTCGCGGCTTCGGAAACGAGACGCCAGACGCGCTGGACGAAACGATGGGCGCCTTCGACGCCCGATTCCGACCAGATGACATCACGATCCGGCGGAGAGTCGGAGAGCACGAAGAAACGCGCCGTGTCGGCGCCGTAGGATGCGATAATGTCATCAGGGTCGACGACATTCTTCTTCGACTTCGACATCTTCTCGATCGAGCCGATGGCCAGTTCTTCGCCCGTTTCCAGATGGAAGGCGCGGCGTGTGCCGTCCGCCTCGTCGAAGCGCACCTCGATCGGCGTGATCCACTCCCGCTTGGCGCCCTCGCCGCGGCTGTAGGTCTCGTGCACGACCATGCCCTGCGTGAAGAGGCCCTTGAACGGCTCCTTCAGGTCGAGATGGCCGGCGACCTGCATGGCGCGTGTGAAGAAGCGCGAATAAAGCAGATGCAGGATCGCGTGCTCAATGCCGCCGATATACTGGTCGACCGGCAGCCAGCCGTTCGCGGCCGTCGGATCCGTCGGCCTGTTTTCCCAGGGCGCGGTAAAGCGCGCGAAATACCACGAGGAATCGACGAAGGTGTCCATCGTGTCCGTCTCGCGGCGCGCATCCTTGCCGCAGTGCGGACAGGCCACGTGGCGCCAGGTCGGATGACGGTCGAGCGGGTTTCCGGGCTTGTCGAAGGTGACGTCATCCGGCAATTGCACCGGCAGGTCGGCCTTCGGCACGGGCACCACGCCGCAATCGTCGCAATGGATGACCGGGATCGGGCAGCCCCAGTAGCGCTGGCGCGAAATGCCCCAGTCGCGCAGGCGGAACTGCACCTTGCGCTCGCCTTGCGGCCGGTTGCCGACCGTCTGTTCCGCCAGACGGTTGGCAATCGTCTCGAAGGCGTCGTCAGTCGAGAGACCGTCGAGGAAGCGCGAATTGATCATCACGCCGTCGCCGACATAGGCCTCGTCGCCGATCGTGAAGGTCGCGGCGTCTTCGCCTGCGGGCATGACGACGGGCACGGCTGGCAGGTCGTATTTGCGGGCGAAATCAAGGTCGCGCTGGTCGCCGGACGGGCAGCCGAAGATGGCGCCGGTCCCATAGTCCATCAGCACGAAATTCGCGACATAGACCGGCAGGTCCCAGGTCGCGTCCAGCGGATGGCGTACGCGGATACCGGTGTCCATGCCCTTCTTCTCGGCGGTCTCGAGCGCTGCGACGGACGTGCCGGCGCGGCGGCACTCCTCGCAGAAGGCCTCGAGGACGGCGTTTTTCGCGGCGGCTTCTTTCGCAATCGGATGATCGGGCGAGATTGCCAGGAAGGAGGCGCCGAAGAGCGTGTCCGGACGCGTCGTGTAAACGGTGATCTCCGACTGATCGGTGAGGCCGGCGGTGTCGGAGACTTCCCAGCGGATCGCCATGCCTTCGGAGCGGCCGATCCAGTTGCGCTGCATCAGGCGCACCTTTTCGGGCCACTGGTCGAGCCCGTCCAGCGCCTGCAGCAGGTCCTCGCTGAAGTCGGTGATCTTGAAGAACCACTGGGTCAGTTCACGCTGTTCGACCAGCGCACCGGAGCGCCAGCCGCGGCCGTCGATCACCTGCTCGTTGGCGAGCACGGTGTGGTCGACCGGGTCCCAGTTGACCTTGGACTGCTTGCGGTAGACCAGCCCCTTCTCCAGGAAATCGAGGAAGAGATGCTGTTGCTGCTGGTAATATTCGACGTCGCAGGTGGCGAATTCGCGCGACCAGTCGAGCGACAGGCCCATCGACTTCAGCTGCTTACGCATCGTGTCGATGTTCTGGTAGGTCCAGCCTTTCGGGTGAACCTTGTTCTGCATCGCAGCGTTTTCGGCTGGCATGCCGAAGGCGTCCCAGCCCATCGGGTGCAGCACGTTGAAGCCGCGGGCGCGCTTGTAGCGCGCCACGACGTCGCCCATCGCATAGTTGCGCACATGGCCCATGTGGATGCGGCCCGAGGGATAGGGAAACATTTCGAGCACGTAGTATTTTTCGCGCGGGTCGTCGTTCTTCGTCAGAAAGACGTTTTCCTCATTCCATTTTGCCTGCCAGCGTGGCTCGGCGTCGCGCGGGTTGTAACGTTCAATGGCCATGTCGATGATGTTCCGGGAGTCTTGGGCGGGGCCATGCCCCATGCGATTATGTGGTGGTGACCTTCACCATGAAACCGCCGAAGCGTCAAGTTTTGCGGCATGTTCGAAGCCTCCGAAGGCCGCGGGTCACTTGGCAAAAGCACCGCAGTTCTCTAGGGCGTCGTCTGTCGCGCATGAAGGAAGGACGAACAGCATATGGGTATCGAAGAACGCCTGAACGAGGTCCGTACCGCGATTGCGAAAGCAGCAAAGGATGGCGGCCGCAGTCCGGATGACGTCACGCTGGTTGCCGTCTCCAAGACGTTCGACGCGGACGCCATCCGTCCGGCCATCCTTGCCGGCCAGCGCGTCTTCGGGGAGAACCGCGTCCAGGAGGCCCAGGGCAAGTGGCCGGCGCTGCGGGACGAGACACCCGGCATCGAACTCCACTTGATCGGACCGTTGCAATCCAACAAGGCGGCTGATGCCGTGGCGCTTTTCGACGTGATCGAGACCGTCGACCGGGAAAAGATCGCGCGTGCACTTGCGGACGAGATGAAACGCCAGGGCCGCACGCCAAAACTCTATGTGCAGGTCAATACCGGCCTCGAGCCGCAGAAGGCCGGTATTGCACCTGACGACGCCAAGGCCTTTGTCGGTCTTTGCCGGAACGAGCTCGGCCTCGCCGTGGAAGGCCTGATGTGCATCCCGCCGGCCGAGGAAAATCCCGGCCCGCATTTCGCGCTGCTCGCCAAGCTTGCCGCGCGCTGCGGCGTCGACAAGCTCTCCATGGGCATGTCAGGCGACTACGAGACGGCCGTTGCCTTCGGCGCAACGAGCGTGCGCGTCGGCTCTGCGATCTTCGGCACGCGTTAGAAGCAGCGCCTGAGGTCGCAGACCTGACGAAGATCAAGGAAATCGCCGTCGGGCCGCGCGGGCTTTCTGCTTTGGTCTGACTTTCGCCGCGGGCTGCGCCATCTTATCCTCGACACCATCACGACCGCGGAGGCGGTCGGACAGTCGGGAGGAAAAGAATGGCCAGCACCTATCACGCCACCTATGCACGGTGGCAGGCCGAACCGCATGCGTTCTGGGCGGAGGCGGCCGGCGCGATCGACTGGTTCGAACCGCCTGCCGCGGCTTTCGACGCGGAGCGCGGCATCTACGGTCGCTGGTTCCCGGGCGGCACCACCAACACCTGCCACAACTGTCTCGACCGCCACGTCGACGCCGGTCATGCGGAGCGGACGGCGCTGATTTACGATAGCCCCGTCACCGGCATCAAGCAGCGTTTCACTTATGGGGAGATGCTGGCCCATGTACAGGCCATGGCTGCGGTGCTCGATGACCATGGCGTCGGCAGGGGCGACCGGGTCATCATCTACATGCCGATGATCCCGGAGGCCGTCTTCGCCATGCTGGCCTGCGCGCGGCTGGGCGCCATTCATTCCGTCGTCTTCGGCGGCTTTGCCGCGAGCGAACTGGCGGCACGGATCGACGATTCGACCGCGGATGTGATGGTCAGCGCGAGCTGCGGCATCGAGCCGAACCGGGTCGTCGCCTACAAGCCGCTGCTGGATCAGGCGATCACGATCGCGAAACACAAGCCGCGCCATTGCCTCGTCTTCCAGCGGCCGCAGCTCCGGGCGGAGCTGGCCGATGCGCGCGATGTTGACCTGGGTGCAGCGCTGGAAGTGGCGCGGCAGGCCGGGCGGTCCGTCGCCTGCGTCCCCGTCGCGGCGACCGATCCGCTCTATATTCTCTATACGTCGGGCACGACGGGCCAGCCGAAGGGTGTCATCCGCGACAATGGCGGCTACATGGTCGCCCTCGCCTGGAGCATGAAACATCATTACGGCATCGCGCCCGGTGAGGTGTTCTGGACGGCTTCCGATATCGGCTGGGTGGTCGGCCATTCCTATATCGTCTACGGGCCGCTTTTGAACGGCAGCACGACGATCCTCTACGAGGGCAAGCCGGTCGGCACGCCGGATGCCGGCGCCTTCTGGCGCGTTATTTCTGACTATGGCGCCGTCGCGCTTTTCACGGCGCCGACCGCGTTTCGGGCGATCCGCAAGGAGGATCCGGAGGGGCTGGAGATCGGACGCTACGATCTCTCGTCGCTGCGCACGCTCTTCCTCGCCGGCGAACGGGCCGATCCCGATACGCTGCAGTGGGCGGAGGCGAAACTCGGCATCCCCGTCATCGATCACTGGTGGCAGACGGAGACCGGCTGGCCGATCGCAGGCAATCCGGTCGGGATGGGTGCGCTGCCCGTGAAACACGGCTCGCCGACCGTGCCGATGCCGGGCTATGACATCCATGTGCTCGACGATGCCGGCCATCCGGTGTCTTCAGGCACGCTCGGCAACATCGCCGTGAAACTGCCCCTGCCCCCCGGTTGCCTGCCGAGTTTCTGGAAGGCCGACGACCGTTTTCGCGCTGCCTGCCTCGCGGAGTTTCCGGGCTATTACAAGACGGCAGATGCGGGCTTCGTCGATGAGGACGGCTATGTCTTCATCATGTCGCGCACCGACGACATCATCAACGTGGCGGGTCACCGGCTTTCGACCGGCGCGATGGAAGAGGTCTGCGCGACCCATCCGGATGTGGCGGAATGCGCCGTCATCGGCATTGCGGATTCGCTGAAGGGGCAGATACCGGCCGGTTTCCTCGTGCTCAACAATGGTGTTTCACGTGAATCATCGGAGATCGAACGCGAAGTGGTGGCCTTGGTGCGCGACAAGATCGGCCCGGTGGCTGCCTTCAAGACGGCGATCTGTGTCAAGCGGCTGCCGAAGACCCGCTCCGGCAAGATCCTGCGCGGCACGATGCAGAAGATTGCCGATCGCGAGGTATGGAAGATGCCGGCGACAATCGAAGATCCCGCCGTTCTGGACGAGATTGCCGAAGCGCTCGGCGGTCGTGGCATCGGTCGGTGAAACAATCGGGCATGAGAAAACCCGGCTGCTGGCGCGGCCGGGTTTGAAAAAATTGCGGAACGGGAGAAGCCGGGTCGCTCAGAAGCGGCGGTGATCGTCCTCGTCTTCGTCATCCGGCGTGGCTGACTTCAGTGACTTCAGCTTGGCGAAGACGGCGTCGGCGTCAATTTCCTTCTCCTCTTCGCGATCGTTCGACGCGAAAGGCAGCTTTTCGGTTTCCTGCGCCGATTCGAGCGTCGCGCCAAGCTCTGCGGCGGTCGGCAGCGGACGGCCCTTCGAGGCGCGTTCGACTTCGAGGTCGAGGTCGATCTGCGAGCAGAGGCCGAGCGTCACCGGATCCATCGGGGTCAGGTTGGTCGAGTTCCAGTGGGTGCGATCGCGGATCTGCTCGATCGTCGACTTGGTGGTGCCGACGAGACGCGAGATCTGGGCATCCTTCAGTTCCGGATGATTGCGCACGAGCCAGAGGATGGCGTTCGGCCGGTCCTGGCGCTTGGAGACCGGCGTGTAGCGCGGACCCTTGCGCTTGGATTCAGGCACGCGAACCTTCGGCTCCGAAAGCTTCAGCTTGTGATTCGGGTTCTGCTCGGCGCGCGCGATTTCCTCGCGGGAAAGCTGGCCGGTCGAAATGGGGTCGAGGCCCTTGATGCCCTGCGCCGATTCGCCGTCGGCGATCGCCTTTACTTCCAGCGGATGCAGCTTGCAGAACTGGGCGATCTGTTCGAACGAGAGGGCGGTGTTGTCGACGAGCCAGACGGCCGTCGCCTTCGGCATAAGCAGTTGTTGAGCCATGGGTATAGTCCTTCTGTCCGTCCGCGCCGGTGTCGCGGGCCGTGGGTAAAAACCACTATGTTCCGGGAATTGGCGCCCTCTATAACGCCACTATCGCAGAAATGCAATTCTTCAAGCAACGGCTGACCTTCGTCTAATTGCCCGAACGCTTTGACCTGATAAGAAAGACCGCCATATTGGGAGGGAGGATGATCCCGACCGCACGCCTGAGGAGGAATTGATGTCCGTGAAGACCTATCCGGTGCTCAAATCGGCCAAGAGCCGCGCCCTGATCGACAACGACACCTACCAGAAATGGTACAAGGAAAGCGTCGAAAACCCGGAGCGTTTCTGGGACAAGCACGGCATGCGGATCGACTGGTTCAAGCCCTATACCAAGGTGAAGAACACGTCGTTTACCGGCAAGGTCCCGATCAAGTGGTTCGAGGACGGCATCACCAACGTCTCCTACAATTGCATCGACCGCCACCTGAAGACCCATGGCGACCAGGTCGCCATCATCTGGGAAGGCGACAACCCCTATATCGACAAGAAGATCACCTACAACGAGCTTCACGAGCATGTCTGCCGCATGGCGAACGTGATGAAGAAGCATGGCGTGAAGAAGGGTGATCGCGTCACCATCTACATGCCGATGATCCCGGAAGCGGCCTATGCGATGCTCGCCTGTTCGCGTATCGGGGCGATCCATTCAGTCGTCTTCGGCGGCTTTTCTCCGGATGCGCTGGCCGGTCGTATCGTCGACTGCGAATCGACCTTCGTCATCACCTGCGACGAGGGCGTGCGCGGCGGCAAGCCGATCCCGCTCAAGGAGAACACCGACACCGCGATCGACATCGCCGCCAAGCAGCATGTGATCGTCAACAAGGTCCTGGTCGTGCGCCGCACCGGCGGCAAGACCGGCTGGGCGCCGGGCCGCGACCTCTGGTACCACCAGGAAATGCTTTCCGTGCCGCGCGATTGCCCGCCGGCGAAGATGAAGGCGGAGGATCCGCTCTTTATCCTCTATACGTCGGGCTCCACCGGCAAGCCGAAGGGCGTGCTGCACACGACGGGCGGTTATCTCGTCTATGCCTCGATGACGCACAAATATGTCTTCGACTACCAGGACGGCGACGTCTACTGGTGCACGGCCGATGTCGGCTGGGTCACCGGCCATTCCTACATCGTCTACGGGCCGCTCGCGAACCGCGCGACCACGCTGATGTTCGAGGGCGTGCCGAATTTCCCCGATGCCGGCCGCTTTTGGGAGGTGATCGACAAGCACAAGGTCAACACCTTCTACACAGCACCCACGGCAATCCGCGCCCTCATGGGTGCCGGCGACGCTTTCGTGAAGCGTTCGTCGCGCTCGTCGCTCCGGCTGCTCGGCTCGGTCGGGGAGCCGATCAATCCGGAAGCCTGGGAATGGTACTATCACACGGTCGGCGAAGGCCGCTCGCCGATCGTCGACACCTGGTGGCAGACGGAAACGGGCGGCATCCTCATCACGCCGCTGCCGGGCGCGACGGATCTGAAGCCCGGCTCTGCGACGCGTCCCTTCTTCGGCATCAAGCCGCAGCTCGTCGACAACGAGGGCAATGTGCTGGAAGGCGCCGCCGACGGCAATCTCTGCATCATCGACAGCTGGCCGGGGCAGATGCGCACGGTCTATGGCGACCACAAGCGCTTCATCGAGACCTACTTCGCCACCTACAAGGGCAAGTATTTCACCGGCGACGGCTGCCGGCGCGACGAGGACGGCTATTACTGGATCACCGGCCGCGTTGATGACGTGCTCAACATCTCCGGCCATCGCCTCGGCACGGCGGAGATCGAATCGGCGCTCGTCTCGCATCATCTGGTGTCCGAGGCCGCCGTCGTTGGCTACCCGCACAATGTCAAGGGACAGGGTATCTACTGCTACGTCTCGCTGATGGCCGGCGAGGAAGGCAACGATGCGCTGCGCCAGGATCTGGTGAAACACGTGCGCAAGGAAATCGGCCCGATCGCCTCGCCCGACAAGATCCAGTTCGCGCCGGGTCTGCCCAAGACGCGGTCAGGCAAGATCATGCGCCGCATCCTGCGCAAGATCGCCGAGGATGATTTCGGATCGCTCGGCGACACGTCGACGCTTGCCGACCCTGCTGTTGTCGACGACCTGATCGCCAATCGGCAGAACAAGGCTGCCGGCTAACCATCTCTGTCGCGAAAAGTCGGTCCATTCCATCGTGCCCCGCATCGCCTGCGGGGCATTTCTTTTTGCGGTGCAGGTTTCCTGGCAAACAGGCACGATCAATGTTCCAACGACACCAAACATGTCGTGCTGGCCTTGCGGCCGCCATCATAGGCAACACCAAGGCCGGCCGCCAGAAGATGGTGAGCCGGATTCGTGCCATCGGCCAGGTGCACGTCCGCGACGACGCGTCCGAAGAACTTGTCACCCTCAATGTCGCTCAGGGCGATGCGGATTCCGTTCGATGCGAGAGAGGTCAGAAGGTCACGCGCCGAGCGGGCGGCTTCCCGATGCGCAGGGCAGCGCGAGCGCAGCTCGGGCGTGTCGATGCCCCGAAGCCGCACATAGACCTCGACGCTTTGCTGCGGCCAGGGTTTTGCCGAGACCAGGATCGTGTCGCCGTCGATCACCCGCAAGATTTCAGCCTCGACGGGACCGGAAATGCGATCGGCCGCGCCGACGCTGCTTGCAAAGGAGAATGCAAGCAGGTGCAGGAGGAGTGCGGCGCGCGGTTTTGATTCCATAAAAGGAATATATTCCGCAAACGGAAGGCGCGCAATAGGAATAAAATCTAGAAATCGATGGCGCGGCCGTTGATTTCCCAGTCGCCGAAGCGGGCGGGGTCCTTGCCGCCGCGTCCGCCGATTTCTGCGGGCGGTGCGGCTTCTGCGGCTTTCGCGCGCCGCTCTTCTGCCTCCCGGAGAGCACGCCGCGCCGCCGGCGAGAGAATCTTGCCGCTGTCCGCCTGGTTGTCGTTGTCGCTTTGCATCCAGTTCGTCCGTCGATATTGAAGAAAGTCCTGTTGTTCCCCATCATATAGGGGCGTGGGAGACGTCCGCAAAGCGTTGATTCACGTGAAACGTTCCCGAACTGGACCCGTCAAGGAGCGGAAACAGGATGAATATCGTTCGCACCGCCATGCTTCTCGCCTTCATGACTGCGCTCTTCATGGGCGTCGGACTGCTTGTCGGTGGTAAGGGCGGCATGATGATCGCGCTCGTGATTGCGGTCGCGATGAACTTCTTCTCCTACTGGAATTCCGACCGCATGGTGCTTTCCATGTACGGGGCGCAGGAGGTCGATGAGCGCACGGCGCCGGAATATTACGGCATCGTGCGTGATCTGGCTAAGAATGCCGGCCTGCCGATGCCGCGCGTCTATGTGCTGAACAGCGAGCAGCCGAACGCGTTTGCGACCGGCCGCAATCCGGAAAACGCAGCCGTTGCAGCGTCCACCGGGCTGCTTCATGCGCTGAGCTACGAGGAAGTGGCGGGCGTGATGGCGCATGAGCTTGCCCATATCCAGAACCGCGACACGCTGACGATGACGATCACTGCGACCTTTGCCGGTGCGATCTCGATGCTGGCGAATTTTGCCATGTTCTTCGGCGGCAGCCGCGATAACAACAATCCGCTCGGCTTCGTCGGCATTCTCGTGACGATGATCGTCGCGCCCTTTGCCGCCATGCTGGTGCAGATGGCGATCAGCCGGACGCGGGAATATTCCGCCGACCGGCGCGGGGCCGAAATCTGCGGCAATCCACTGTGGCTCGCGTCGGCGTTGAAGAAGATCGCCATGGCGGCGGAGCGCGTGCCGAATATGTCGGCCGAGCGAAATCCGGTGACGGCACATATGTTCATCATCAATCCGCTCTCGGGAGAGCGCATGGACAACCTGTTTTCCACGCACCCGAACACGGAAAACCGGATCGCGGCGCTTGAAGGATTGGCGCAGGAGATGCGGCAGCGCTCGACGGAAGCGGTCCGGCCTGCTAGTCCCGTGCGCAAATCGCGCTCCGTACCGCCGACAGGCTGGGGACGCGGTGGCTCCGAACCACCGAAAGGCCCCTGGTCTTGAACGACACGCAGAGAAACAAATCGCAGCCGAAACGACATCACCGGCAGCCTGCAACGACATCTGATGCTTCGCCTGCAAAGGCTGAAAAACCGGGCCTCCAGTGCCGGCAGGCGGCCGCCAAGATCCTTGCGGCGGTGATCGATCGCAAGACGCCGCTCGACGGCATGCTGGACAATGACAGCGGCAATCCCGCCTATCGGGCGCTCTCCGATGCCGATCGGGCGCTGGTGCGCGCCATTCTCAACACTGCGCTCAGGCATCTGCCGCGCATCGAGGCCATTCTCGGCTCGCTCGTGCAGACGCCGCTGCCGGATGGCGCGCGGGCACTGCATCACGTGCTGGTCGCCGCCGCCACGCAGATCCTCTATCTCGACATCCCGGATCATTCCGCCGTCGATCTCGCCGTCGAGCAGGCGCAGACCGACCCGCGCAACCGCCGGTTTGCGAGCCTCGTCAATGCGGTCCTGCGGCGTCTCGCCCGTGAAAAGACCGAACTGCTTGCCGCAACGCAGTCCCAACCGGTCATTCCCGCCTGGTTTCATGCCAGGCTGGCGAATGTCTACGGGCCGGTTCATGCACAGGCGATCTCGGAGGCGCAGCTCGAGCCGCCGGCCATCGACCTGACGGTCAAGTCGGATGCGGAGCAATGGGCCGAAAGGCTCGGCGGCTGGGTGCTGCCCACCGGTTCCGTTCGACTTGCTTCCTTCTCGGGGTCGGTGGCGGCCCTCGAAGGCTTCGACGACGGGGCATGGTGGGTGCAGGATGCAGCGGCCAGCATTCCGGCGCGCCTGTTCGGCGATCTCGGCGGCAAGAGCGTCGTCGATCTCTGCGCCGCGCCCGGCGGCAAGACGGCTCAGCTTGCTTTGGCAGGGGCCGAAGTGACCGCCCTCGACCAGTCGGCAAGCCGCCTGCGGCGGCTGCAATCGAATATGGACCGTCTCGGGTTCCAGGTACGGACGCTTGAAAGCAACCTGCTCGATTTCAAGCCGGGCGAGGGTTTCGACGGCGTTCTGCTGGATGCGCCCTGTTCCTCGACGGGCACGATCCGCCGGCATCCCGACGTGCTCTGGACGAAAGGTCCCGAGGACATCGCCAAGCTGGCAGCACTTCAGGAAAAGCTGCTGCGCCACGCCATCGGCCTCGCGCGGCCGGGCGGACGGATCGTCTTTTCCAACTGCTCGCTCGACCCATCCGAAGGCGAAGAGGTTGTCGCGCGCGTCCTGTCCGATCGCACCGACGTGGTTCTGGAGCCGATCGACCCGGCACGCTGGCCTGGGCTGGAGGACGCGATATCGCCGGAAGGCGCATTTCGGGCGACGCCCGCCATGCTGCCGGCGGCGGAGGGCCGGCCGGGCGGGCTCGACGGGTTCTATGCGGCGGTGCTCCGCCGCATCTGATGCCTTGCGCCCGCTCTTTTCCCGCGCCGTCAACAGGGTCGTCGAGGGGCTCGATTGACGCGGTTTGTGCCTGTGCATACCAATAGGGCAAGGAGGCACTTTATTAACCATGCGGTTTTCCGACCGGCGCCGGCTTCTCTATCTGTATTTGCGTGAGGGATGGCGACGTTTCTCGCGGCGGCTTGCCGTCGGCCGCATTTCCGCCCTTCGTTTTGCCGGCAGCGCGCCGACCCGCCTCATCGTCGCGCCGACGGATCTGCATTCAGTTGATTCGCATGCGGCGGAGGAGATACTCGCAGGCCGGTTCCCGCTCGCCGGCCGCGTGCTCGAATGCGATGGCGAATCGCCTTTCTCGCTCGAGCTTCCGTCTGAGCCGTTTGCCGAGCGGCTTCACGCCTTCGGCTGGCTTCGGCACATGCGTGCGGCGCCGGCCGACAAGGCGGGGCCGTTTGCGCGGCGCATCGTCGACGAATGGACCCAGGGGCACGGCCGGGTGATTGGCGGTGTCGCGTGGCGGCCGGATGTCATCTCGCTGCGCATCATTGCCTGGCTCTCCCATTCCCCCGTCGTGCTCAAGGATGCCGATTACGGTTTCTACCGGCGCTTCCTGAAGACGCTCGCCTTCCAGGTTCGCTACCTGAAGCATGTGGCCGACACGACGCGCGACGGCGAGATCCGCCTGCGCGTCCGGATCGCGCTGGCCATGGCATCGCTCGCCATGCCCGCTTCGGCTGCGGTGATCCGCCGGGCGGCCCGCAATCTCGATCGCGAACTCGAACGCCAGATATTGCCGGATGGCGGGCATGTTTCGCGCAATCCGCGCGTCGGGCTCGACCTGCTGCTCGACCTTCTGCCTTTGCGCCAGACCTATGTGAACCTCGGCCACGACAGCCCGCAGCGTCTTATCTCCTGCATTGATCGCCTTTATCCCGCCCTGCGCTTCTTTCGTCACCAGGGCGGCGAACTGGCACTCTTCAACGGTGCGACCCATACGCTGGCGAACGAACTGATTTCCGTGCTGCGTTACGACGAAACGTCTGGCCCGCCCTTCCGCACGCTGCCGCAGACCGGTTATGAGCGGCTATCCTGCGGCGAAACGGTCGTGCTCGTCGATGCGGGAAAACCCTTGTCCGACGAATTGTCGGCAACGGCATCCGCCGGCTGTCTTTCGTTCGAAATGTCGTCGGGTAAACACCGTTTCGTGGTCAATTCCGGCATGCCGCGGTTCGCCGGTGCCGAAATTCGCCGTCTGTCGCGCGCGACGGCGGCCCATTCGGTCGCAACGCTAAACGACACGTCCTCGTCGCGGATCTCGTCGTCCCGCTTCCTCGGCCCGATCCTGACGGGTGGCGTGACGGAGGTGAAGGCCAGCCGCTATGAGGGGCAGGATGGCGCCACGGGCCTCACGGCCAGCCATGACGGTTATGCCGGCGATTTCGGCCTGATCTACGAGCGGGATATCTACCTGAACGCCAAGGGCAACGAGATCCGGGGCCGCGAACGCTTCCTGCAGACGAACGGCGGCGCGCCGCAGCCCTCGAACGGCGACGTGGCGGTCGTGCGTTTCCATATCCACCCGTCCATCCGCATCGTACCGGTTGGCGAGAACGAAGTGCGGCTCGTCGCGCCGGATGGCGAACTGTGGGTACTGACCTGTCTCGACGCGCCGATCCTCGAGGAGGAGGACGTCTTCTTTGCCGATCCCTCTGGCGTACGGGCGGCGCGCCAGCTTGCGGTAACGATGCGCGTCGGCGATCTGCCTGAAATCCAGTGGTTGATGACGCACCGTTCCGGCTGACGGAGCCTGATTGGCGGTTTTCAGCCTTGCCCACCTGTGTTAACCGGGCGGCAGTGTCCTTCCGCCGGCGTGCCCTGCCCCGGCGCTGCCCCGGAGCATTGCCATGGCCGTCGCCTCCAAGAAAATTCCCGCACCTGATCGCGTCGCGGTGCGCACCGCGCTTCTTTCCGTCTCCGACAAGACCGGCATCGTGGACTTTGCCCGCGCGCTTGCCGAAAAGGGGGTGAAGCTGCTGTCGACCGGCGGCACGCAGAAGACGCTTGCAGAGGCCGGCCTTGCGGTGACCGATGTCTCCGACGTCACGGGCTTCCCTGAGATCATGGACGGCCGGGTCAAGACGCTGCATCCGTCCGTGCATGGCGGGTTGCTTGCGATCCGCGACGATGCCGAACATCTGGCGGCGATGAAGGCGCACGGGATCGGTGCCATCGATCTCGCTGTCGTCAATCTCTACCCCTTCGAGGACGTCCGCGCCAAGGGTGGCGACTATCCGACGACGGTCGAGAATATCGACATTGGCGGCCCGGCGATGATCCGCGCGTCAGCGAAGAACCACGCCTATGTGACTGTCATCACCGATCCCGCCGACTATGCGGCCCTGATCGCGGAACTCGCCGACGGTACGACCGGCTACGCCTTTCGCCAGAGAATGGCCGCCAAGGCCTATGCCCGCACGGCGGCCTACGATACGGCGATTTCCAACTGGTTCGCCGAGGCGCTCGACATCGCCATGCCGAAGCATCGCGCGGTCGGCGGCGTGCTGAAGGAAGAAATGCGCTACGGCGAGAACCCGCACCAGAAGGCGGGTTTCTACGTCACCGGCGAAAACCGGCCGGGGGTCGCGACCGCCACGCTCGTCCAGGGCAAGCAGCTTTCCTACAACAATATCAACGACACGGATGCAGCCTTCGAACTGGTGGCAGAGTTCCTGCCGGAAAATGGCCCTGCCTGCGCGATCATCAAGCATGCCAATCCCTGCGGCGTCGCAGTCGGCGCAACGCTGAAGGACGCTTACCGGCGGGCACTTGCCTGCGACCCGGTCTCCGCCTTCGGCGGCATCATCGCGTTGAACACGACGCTCGATGGCGAGACGGCGGAAGAGATCGTCAAGCTCTTCACCGAGGTCATCATCGCGCCGGAGGCTGACTTGGCGGCGCGTGCCGTCATCGCCGGCAAGCCCAACCTGCGGCTGCTCGTCACCGGTGCCCTGCCCGATCCGCGCGTTCCCGGCATCGCGGCGAAGACGGTAGCCGGCGGTCTGCTCGTCCAGACCCGCGACAACGGCATGGTCGAGGATCTCGACCTCAAGGTCGTGACGAAGCGCTCGCCGACGCCGAGCGAGCTCGAGGACATGAAATTCGCCTTCAAGGTGGCAAAACACGTCAAGTCGAACGCCGTCGTCTATGCCAAGGACGGCCAGACGGCGGGCATCGGTGCCGGACAGATGAGCCGGGTCGATTCCGCACGCATCGCCGGGCTGAAGGCGGAGGAGGCTGCAAAGGCGATGGGCCTCGCAGAACCGCTGACGCGCGGCTCGGCCGTCGCCTCGGAAGCCTTTCTTCCCTTTGCGGACGGCCTTTTGTCGGCGATCGCGGCCGGCGCCACCGCCGTCATCCAGCCGGGTGGCTCGATGCGCGATCCGGAGGTGATTGCCGCCGCCGATGAAGCCGGAGTTGCCATGGTCTTTACCGGCATGCGCCATTTCAGGCACTGACCAGACAATCCTTCGCTGGATTCACCAATTGCGCTGCCGGCTTTATCCGGCAGCGTTTTTGCGTTCAGGCGGGCCGGTCGGCGGGATAGGGCGTGCGGATCAAGAGGATCAGGCCGACCAGCAGGAAGACGACGAGCGCCGCCATGCCGAGCCGCGCGGAGCCGGTCGCCGTCGTTACCAGCCCCACAAACAGTGGCGCAGCAAAGGACGTAGCGCGGCCGGAAAGCGCATAGAGGCCGAAATAGCGCCCGGCCTCATCCGGATGGACGCTGCGCGCCAGATAAGAGCGGGCGGAAGCCTGGACGGGGCCGAAGGCTACGCCGACCAGCAGTCCGTAGAGGATATAGGCCTTCTCCGCCGCCGTGCCGAAAAGACCGCCCGAATCCGCCGTAGGCAGTGCAATGAGGCCGAAGGCGGTGAAGCCGGGACCGGTGGAGATGATGCCGAAGGTCGCGGCCGTCAGGCAGAAGAGGCTGATCACCACGACGCTCTTGGACCCGAGCCGGCTGTCGAGCCGGCTCGCATAGAGGCAGCCGCCGATCGCAACGATGTTGAGGATGATGCCGTAGACGCCGAGTTCCACCGTCTGCCAGGCGAACATGCCGGCAGCGAAGGTGCCGCCGAGCGCCAGCAGACCGTTGACGCCATCCTGATAAATCATGCGCGCGACGAGGAACCGCAGGATGCCGCGACGTTGCTTGAGTTCACCGATCGTGCTGCGGAGTTCCGCGATGCCGCTTTTGACGGCGCGCCCGATCGGCAGGCCGCGCGCCTGATCCGGCGTGAAGAAGAACATCGGCAGGATGAAGACAAAATACCAGACCGCCGAAATCGGTCCGGTAATGCGGGCGTCCTCCCCCTTGGCCGGGTCGAGGCCGAAGAGCGGATCGATGCCGAGAAGCGTTTTGCCGGTTTCCAGATTTCCGGCAAGAAGGGCAACGACCGCGATCAGCACGATCATGCCGCCGAGATAGCCGAGCCCCCAGGCGAGGTTGGAGATACGTCCGGCATCGGCGGGCGGCACGAGGCGCGGCATCATCGAATCGTTGAAGACGATCGAGAACTCGGCCGCCACCGAGGCAAGAACGACCATCGTGACGGCGAAAGCGAGGCTCGATCCGGGCTCCGCATACCAGAGCGCCGCGAGTGAAACGATCTTCACCGCCGCAAAGGCGGCAATCCAGGGTTTTCGCGGGCCGCTCGCATCCGCGATCGAGCCCATGACCGGCGAGAGCAGCGCGATGGCGACGCCGGCGATGGCCAGTGTATAACTCCACGCCGCCTGCCCCGCGGCATGGTCCTCGGTCAGGCGCGAGACGAAATAGGGCCCGAAGATGAACGTGATGATGATGGTGAAAAAGGGTTGTGCCGCCCAGTCGAACAGCATCCATCCCTTGATGCCGGGCTTGCGGACCGCCGGCGTCTCATTCGCATCGGGCGTCATCGGGTCTCCGGGCCATCACCATGCCGGCACAGCGGGACTGCCTGTCCGGATCGGCGAACCTTGTCACCTGGCCCTGTCCTGCGCAAGGTCGCTCAGCATGCCGGCGGCAACCGAGATCTTGGCGAGCGTCGCCTCGCCCGTCTCGGTCAGCGACGATAGCCGGCCAGCCACCTTGGAGAAGCGTTCGCCCTCGCCGGCCTGCCAGGCGGCAAAGGGGTTCTTCTCGCCCTTGTTGCGGGTGAGGACCGACACCGTCAAGCCGCGGCGCGCATTGGCGATGTCGGCAAGGCTGCGGGAAAGCGCCAGCGACTCATAGAGATCCGTGGTCGGCACGCGGGCAGCGGCTGCCATCAGGCCACCGATGTTTAGCCGCTCGCTGATCGCCGCATAGGTCTGGGCGGTGCGCAGCAGGTTGTCGCCTGTCGCGCCCGAGATCAGCATCACTTCGGGAACGAAGATCATGGCGGAGAGTGCCGCAACCTCACCTGCCAGTTCCGCCGGCACGCCCTTATCCTCGAAATAATGGGCCTTGCGGCGGGCCTCGTCGCCGGCCTCGGCCGGCATCAGCCCCTCCATATGCGGGCGGAGCTGCTTCAGGGCGTGCCTCAGCTTCTGGACCGCGGTGTCAGTCGGCACGGTCGTGGAGCCTGTGTTGAGCAGCAGGCCGGAGGCATTGGAGAATATGCGGCCGATTTCGGCATAGAGCTCGTTTTGCACGGCGCCGCTGACGACTGTGTCGAGCGCGTCGGCAGCGGAGTAGAGCGGCGCCAGACCATAGCCGTCGCGGGCGATGACGGCCGCCTTCACGGCGTCGGCCGCGATGAAGCCGGTGCCATCGGTCAGGTTGTTGACGAAGTCAGGACCGCCGCGATTGATCGCCTCGTTTGCAAGCAAAGTCGCCACGATCTCGCGGCGCAGGCGATGCCCCTTGATGTCGCCGGCATAGGTGCGCTGCATCTTGCCGGGAAAATAGCCGGTCAGCGTCGGTTCGAAATAGGGATCGTCCGGCACGTCGCTCTTCAGGAGATCGTCGAAGAGCACGATCTTGGCATAGGAGAGCAGCACGCCGATCTCGGCGCGGGTCAGCGGCTTGCCCGACAGGTAGCGCTCGCCCATCGTCTGGTCGTCCGGCAGGGTCTCGACCTTGCGGTTGAGCTGGCCCGCGGCCTCGAGCCGGATCATCAGGCGCGCGAGGCCGGCGCGGTTGGATTGCCCCTGCCGTTCGGTGAGCGAAATCGCCAGCGATTGCAGGTAGTTGTTGCGAAGCACGAGGCTTGCTACTTCATCGGTCATCGATGCGAGCAGCACATTGCGCTTAGGCCGGCTCAGCCGTTCGTCCCGCATGGCGGAGGCAAGCGCGATCTTGATGTTGACCTCGACGTCGGAGGAATTGACGCCGGCCGAATTGTCGATCGCGTCGGAATTGCAGCGCCCGCCCTTGAGGCCGAAGGCGATGCGGCCCTTCTGCGTCACGCCGAGATTGGCGCCCTCGCCGATGACCTTGGCGCGCACGTCCTCCGCCAGGATGCGGATAGCGTCGTTCGCCCGGTCGCCGACCTCGGCATCAGTTTCCGTCTGGGCACGGATATAGGTGCCGATGCCGCCGAACCAGAGCAGATCGACCGGCGCCTTCAGGATCGCCGTCATGATCTCGAAGGGCGTTGCCTTCTGCCGGTCCATGCCGATCGCGGCCATAGCCTCGGGCGTCAGCGTCACCGATTTTTCCGTGCGCGGGATGATCATGCCGCCCTTCGACAGCGCCGCCCGGTCATAGTCTTGCCAGCTCGAGCGCGGCAGGTTGAACATGCGCCTGCGCTCGGCGAAAGTGAGATCGGTATCCGGCGAAGGATCGATGAAGATGTCGCGGTGGTCGAAGGCGGCGATCAGGCGGATCTTGCGCGACAGCAGCATGCCGTTGCCGAAGACGTCGCCCGACATGTCGCCGACGCCGACGACCTCGAAGGGGGTCGTCTGGATGTCGATGTCCATCTCGCGGAAGTGCCGCTTGACGGTTTCCCAGGCGCCGCGGGCGGTGATGCCCATCTTCTTGTGGTCGTAGCCGGCCGAACCGCCGGAGGCAAAGGCGTCGTCGAGCCAGAAGCCGGCTTCCTGCGCCAGTCCGTTCGCCGTATCGGAGAAGGTGGCGGTGCCCTTGTCGGCGGCGACGACGAAATAGGGATCGTCGCCGTCATGGCGGACCGTATCCTTCGGCGGTACCACGTCCTGGCCCTCGATATTGTCCGTTACCGAGAGGAGCGCGCGGATATAGGTCTTGTAGGCCTCGGTGCCTGCCTTGAAGACGGCATCGCGCGTGCCGCCCGTCGGAAGCTGCTTCGGGTAGAAGCCGCCCTTGGCGCCAACAGGCACGATCACGGCGTTCTTCACCTGCTGCGCCTTGACGAGGCCGAGCACCTCCGTGCGGTAGTCCTGCGCGCGGTCCGACCAGCGCAGGCCGC
>DLGP01000144.1 GCA_002482765.1 Alphaproteobacteria bacterium UBA7691 | reverse complement strand
TGGGCGCCTGGCAGGCTGCGCGCTGCCGCCGGCCGGCCCGGCGCCGCTTTGGGCAGGGTATCCACTTTTTTGCGGCTGATGATCTTGCGCTCGCGGATATCGCCGGTCTGATCCAGGGTCTCCTCGATCACCCGGAAAGCCAGCACATGCTTCTCGCGATACATATGCTCGCCATATTCAATGGCGGCCTCACGCTTGCGGCCCTGGAACTGTTTCACCAGCTGCCAGCGGTAATCGACAAAAACATAGACATCGTAGACCGGATCGCTCATGGCCTGGATTGTATCGGTTGCGCTGTCGCTTCTCAATCCGCTTAGGATAGGTGAGCCAGGAAAACCTCAGCCTGGGCGCGCAGGGCGGCCTGGCGGGTCGCTGCGAAGCGGTTCCAGGTGCGATACGGCATCGCCAGGCGCTGATTATTTTGCAGTTGCTCAGTGTTGCGGGCCAGGAAATCCCAATACAACGCATTGAACGGGCAGGCGCGCGGGCCGCTGGATTGGCCGGGATCATAGCGGCACTGGCGGCAGTAATCCGACTGGCGCTGGATGTATTTGCCCGAAGCGGCATAAGGCTTGGACGCCATGCGGCCGCCATCGGCAAACAAAGCCATGCCATGGGTGTTGGGCAATTCCACCCATTCAAAGGCATCGGCATAAACCGCCAGATACCATTGCTGCACGGCTTTTGGCGCCAGGCCGGCCAGCAGGGCAAAATTGCCGATCACCATCAGGCGCTGGATATGATGAGCATAGGCTTGGCGCAGGGTGTCGCCGATGGCTTCGGCCAGACATTGCATGTCGGTTTGGCCGGTCCAGAAGAATTCCGGCAGTGGGCGGTGCGCGGCGAGAAAATTGCTGTCGCCATAATCCGGCATCAGCAACCAGTAAAGCCCATGAACGTATTCGCGCCAGCCGAGTATCTGGCGGATAAAACCCTCGGCGGCATTCAGCGGCACACGGCCAGCAAAATATTCCGCCTCGGCGGCGCGGATCACGGCATGTGCGTCCAGCAGGCCGATATTGATACTGGTGGAAAGCAGGCTGTGAAACAGCAGCGGCTCTCCGCTGGCCATGGCATCCTGGTAATCGCCGAAGCGGGGCAGGGCATGGTGCAGAAACCATTGCAAGGCTGCTTCTGCGTCGTGGTGCGTCACTGGCCAGCGGAAGGGTGTGATGGCGCCAGGATGGTGGGCAAAACGCTGTTGCACCATGGCGATCACATCGGCTGTGATGGCATCGATCGGCGGTGCCGGGCGGGGCGGAATGGCCAGGCCGGCCGGCAGCGGCTTGCGGTTTTCGGCATCAAAATTCCAGCGCCCACCCTCCGGCTCGCCGGCCGCATCCAGCAGCACGCCGTGGCGCCGGCGCATGGCGCGATAAAAGTATTCCATGCGCCATTGCTGCTTGCCTTCGGCCCAGGCGGCAAAGGATGCCCGGCTGCACAGGAAGCGCCGGTCGGGCCGGATTTCCACCGGCCGGCCAAGGCGTTTTTCCCAACCGCTTATCTCCTGATCCAGCCGCCATTCCGCCGGCTCGGTGAGGATCAGTTTTTGCGGTTCCAGCAGATCGGCATGCCGTTGTGCTTCGGCCAGCAGGCTGCCGGCATTGGCCGGGTCGTCCAGCCGGGTGTAAAACACCGTGAAGCCGCGCTGGCGCAGTTCCTCGGCAAAATGCCGCATGGCGGCGAAGATCAGCACCAGTTTCTGCTTGTGATGCGGCACATAGCTGGCCTCGCTCATCACCTCGGCCATCAGGATATGGTCCTGCCCCGGCATGGCGTCTTGCAGGCTGGTCAGATGCGGGCTCAACTGGTCGCCCAGCACCAGGCGCAATGTTGCCGGGTTCATGCAGATTTTTCTTTCCGGTTTTTGCGGCGCCGGCAGGCATCCGAGCAATACAGCACTTCGTCCCAATGCCGCGCCCATTTACGGCGCCAGGCAAATGGCCGCTGGCAGCTTTGGCAGATTTTTTGTGGCAGATGTGGCTTCTGATGCATGTCACGCAAAGATAACCCGCACTGCCTTGCCGGCCAGGGTAGGCTGGCTATGATTTGCATCACCAAAATGCGGGGGAGGGCTTGATGCGGATTTTTACCATGCTGCTGGCCTTGATTATCTGGCTGCCGGCTGCGGCGCAGGCCCAAGCTGGCAATTGGCGGTTTGTGGCTTTGGGCGATATGCCCTATCGCGATCAGGATATCCCGGATATGGAAATGCTGATTGATGCCATCAATGGCGTTCAGCCGCGTTTCACCGTGCATGTCGGCGACACCAAGAATAGTGCGGCGGCCTGCGGCGAAGCCTGGAACAAGCGGGTGCTGGGCTGGTTCAACAGCTTCCAGGCGCCGCTGATCTACACCCCGGGCGACAATGAATGGACCGATTGCCATCGCGCCCGGCCGCCCAGCGATCCGCTGGATGAGCTGAAATTGCTGCGCCGCATGTTTTTCCAGCGCCCGGACAGCCTGGGCGCCAAACCGATGCCGCTGCTGCGCCAATCCGCTGCCTATCCTGAAAACCAGGCCTGGCAGCATGATGGCATCCGCTTCGCCACGCTGCATGTGGTGGGCAGCTTCAACAACATGCGCCGCGACGCGCAGGAATATGCCGCCCGCAACGATGCCAATCTGAGCTGGCTGCGGCGGCAATTTGCCGAGGCCGGCAATGACCGCGCCATCGCCATCTTCCTGCAAGCCGATCTCTGGTACACGATCGACAACGGCAAAGGTTCACGCGACGGCATGGTGCCGCTGATGCAGTTGCTGGAGGAAGAAACACGGCGCTTCGCCAAGCCGGTGCTGCTGGTGCATGGCGACAGCCATGATTGTGTGATTCAGCCCAATCCGCCCGGCTTTGGCGCCGATGCGGCGCGCATCCCCAATATGCTGCGTGTGCAAGTGCCAGGCGATAGTGTGGTGGATGCCCTGGTGATCCAGGTCGGGCGGGATACGGCGCAGCCGTTCAGCGTCAAGCCGGTGCTGGGCGTGGCACGCAATTGCACGGCAAAGCAGCCCTGAAGGCTGCCGCGACAGTCTCAGAGTTTGCGGATCGGCGGATCGTTGCTCGGCTTGGCCGGCTTGGCGCTTTGCAGGGCGGCCATGATGCGCTCGAAGAAATTGCGCGCCTGCGGCGGCTTGGCAACAAAGCCGTTGACGCGCAGCTTGCGCACGCGTTGCAGGCTGTCCGGGTCGGTGCGGCCAGACATCACGATGATCGGGATATTCGGATTGATGCCGCGCTCGCCGCTACGCACCCGCTCGATAAAATCGAAGCCGTCCATGATCGGCATGATCAGGTCTACCAGCAGCAGGTCTACCGGCACGTCCAGGCTTTTCAGCAAGGCCAGGGCTTCTTCGCCATTGGTGGCTTCCAGCACGGCATTAAAATGGAATTGCTCCAGCAGGCGCTTGGCAATCTGGCGCGACAGGTTGTCGTCGTCGATCACCATGATGCGCCTTACCCGCAGGTCTACCGGCAGGCGGGTATTGCTGTTGTCAAAAGGCAGGCGGCTGTTCACGACGGGCGTGGCTTCCGTTTAGGCCAGGATCGGCCAGGATTGAGCTGGGGCTGGATCAATTCCTGAGTGTGTAAGAGCTTGACGATAAAAGCAAGATTTGCCTCGCTTCTTTGCGACCGGCTTTCTATGCTCGCCAATCAAGCGAATCATTCCCCATATGGGCAATCTGCATGTTCAATAGCGGCCCTGATTATCTGCGCCGAACTTCCAATATGGTGCTCGACGCGCTGTTGCTGGCAGTTGGCGAGCGTTTTGGCGGCAAGCCGGTCAATATGGCCGACTTGCAGCGTATTGTAGACGGCACCAAGGAATCCACGGATCTCGATCATTTCTACCGCGCCTCCTATGAACAGTTGATGCGGCTGGTGGAAGAGGAAAAGCGCCGTTATGCCCGCACCAACGCCTTTGGCCGCCTGGTGGTGCATCCGTTGCAGGCGCATTTTGAGCAGGGCCGGCTGGATCGCCGCCTGATCGGCAATTTCTTCTTTTTTATCCGCTCGTTATTCGGCGACCAGGTGGCCGAATTCACCGAGGCGGCGGCCCTGGTGGCCGAGGAATTGGGCGTGGTTGGTGAGGAAGGGGAGAGCTGGGACCCGTTCTATGCCGATCCGCGCATGAAGGTGATCTACTACACCGTGATGGTGCGGGTGGTGCGGGCCTTCCGGATTTTTGAGTCGCGGCGCGACTGGGTGCTGAAAGTGATGCAGCACGATCCGACTTCCGTGGCGCTGTCGAGCAACGTGTTTGTGGAAAAGAGTTTTGACGGCGAGGCATTGCCCTTCGGCAACCGCGAATTTTTCCTGTTCTTCGATAGCCTGATCCGCCCCTTGCGTGACTTGCAGGGCGACGACCTGGCGCTATTCGTCGAAACCGTGGGCGATGAGCCGGGCGCGGTGGTGGGCGAATTCCTGCGCGAACTCTCTCGCCTCAAGACCGCCTGAAAATCAGTTCGAGTTGGCCGGTTCGCGGTGATCGAGCTTGGCAGCGAATTGTTCAAACAATTCGCTGACGCAGCGCGCCACGGTGCGCTGGTGGTTATCGTTGAGCTGATCGGCGGCACGCATGCAGAGATCGGCAAATTTGCGCGCCAGCATGATCGCCTCGCGGTTGGAATCGAGGCGGATTTCGTCAAACACCTGCACGATATATTCGCGCGTCTGATTACTTTCGTGATGTGTCACCGGCCGCTCGCCCATCAGCGAGTCGAGCATGGCGTTGAAGGTCTGCGAGGTGTCGATGGCGATGCTCGCCAGGATCTTTTCGATCCGCTCGCTATCCTTGGCCGATACGGGGCGGGGGGCGCCGCCATGGCGGTCCTTGTGATCGCCTTCCGGCAGGGCAGATTTCGACGCAGTGCGGTTCCACATGGTCTATCACCTTATTCTACTGTGACGCGCAGAGTGTAGCACGATAAGGGGCGCTACAAGCAAGCGTATCAGGTGATGACTTCGCGGGCGGCGCGGATCAGGTTGTCAACATGCCAGCCCTGGAACAGGCGGATGCCGGCGGCCTGGCCGGCGCGCAGGGCTTCCTCGGTCTCGCAACGCGCCATGATGACGCGGTTCGGATCGGCATCGGCGATCTTCTGCTGGATATCCTTGGCCACCCAATCGTCATGGTGGTCCTTGAAATAAAACAGCTTGATGAAGTCGGCGCGCAATTCCTTGCGGCCAAACAGGCCGAGCAGGTCCGGCGTGATGCCGTCGATCAGGATGCGGTAGCCGTTATTTTGCAGGAATTCGCAGGCCAGCAGATATTCGGCATAATCCCAGAACACATCCCAGCGCTGCAATTCGATGATGATCTGTTCTTTTTTGACAATATTGCCTATGCGGCTGTCAAAATCGCGGAACTGGTCGCTGAGCACGGTGGAGACGTTCAGGTTGATACTGAACGGACCACTGTTGCGGGTGACAAAGCCATCCAGCAGCGAGCGGAACACACGGCTATCCAGCGTGCGGGTGAGATACTGGAACAGCGCGCGCGAGCCGCGCAGATTGACGTTTGGCGCAATTGCCTGGCGCAATTCATTCACGCCGACAAAGATTTCCTGGAAAATCGCCTTCGGCGGCTGGTTGCCGAACACCACGGCAATCGGCTGGCGCCGCATGAAGGTGGTGACATCGGCTTTTTTGAGGATGTCCTCAATCTGCTGCAAGGCGCCGGGCGTGATCGGCACGCCATCGGTGGCGCCGGAGCCGGTGCCGGCCTTGGCCAGCAGGCGTTTGCGGCGCTCGGAATAGACGCGGAAACGCTGGCCCATCGCATCCATCCATTCCTGGAGTTCATCCAGGTTATGGTCGAAGCGATACCAGCGCACGGCATTCTCGGCTTCCTCAGGCGTGAGGCCGATGGCGACGTTGTTGCGGGTCAGCACATCGTCAATCTCAAGCACCATCTTCTCGAAGCTCTGCTCAAAGAAGCGCTCGGAGAGGCGGGCGAACAGCACGATCGAATAGTCGTGGAGGGTATAGTAGTTACCCTCGTATTTCGACATAAGCGAGCGGATCGCATGCACAACGATGTTGTAGCTTTCGCGATTGCGCTCAAAGTTCTTCGGGTTGACAAACTGCATGATAGCGCAGATGCGGCCGCCGAAAATCTTGCCGCGCACAATCCGGTCGAAATCCGTGAACATCTTTTCGTCATCGGAAGCCGGCGTTGTGTTATTGACCTCGCTCATCATCCACTCGGTCGCTTTCTCCCGCTGAGCCGGGCGCTACTTTTTCGCGCCGCCTGCCATACAGACACCCCTGTTGGCGGCACTATGACAAATTATGACCCGGCGCAAAAGCCGGATCAGTGGTTAATAACCGGTACGAGGATAATAAAACCTTAATTTCCCGTAATATGGCCGGGGTCACGCCAATGTTACTGCTGCCGGCGGGCCGCCAGCGCCTCGGCGGTGTCGATGTCGTTCAGCACGCCTTGCTCATCGCAAGCCACCTCGCAAACCCAGTCGGCCAGCTCGGCAAGCAGCTTGCGGGCGCCACTATCGCCGCGCAAAACCTTGAGTTGATTGAAGAATTGCGAACCCCACAAAACCGGGTTGCCGCGTTTGCTGCCCACCACCGGCAGGCAGATGGCGCGGCCTTCCACCGGATTGAAGGCGGAAATCAGCTTGTCGAGCACCAGCGGCGAAACATCCGGCATGTCGCCCAGGCAAACCAGCACACCATCCAGATCGGGCGGCAAAGCGTTAATGCCGGCCACCAGGGAGGTCGAAAGTCCGACAGCAAAATCCGGATTGTATACAAAATCCTGCCGGCCCGGGCCGGCCGCCGCGCGCACCTCGTCGGCGCGATGGCCGGTCACCACCAGCACCGGATCGGCCGGCGAGGCCAGCACATGCTCCACCACATGGCGCAGGATCGGCTTGCCATCCAGCTCGGCCAGCAGCTTGTTGCCGCCCTGCATGCGGCTGGACAGGCCGCCGGCCAGGATCAGCGCCGCCACGCGCGGGCGGCGCGGTGCCGGGGCGGTCGGTTTTTCCACCAGGCCGGAGCGCGGCATCGGTCGGGTCGGGATTTCCTTGAGCAGGCCGCCCGAACCCATGCGCATGATATCGGCGCGGCTCACGGTCAGCCCGGCACAGAGCCGTTGCAGCACCCAGTCAAAGCCGTTCAGCTTCGGTGAGCGGGCGCAGCCCGGCACGCCGATCACCGGGCGGTCGCCCAGCCGGCCGGTCAGCAGCAGATTGCCGGGATCCACCGGCATGCCGAAATGTTCCACCACGCCGCCGGCCGCCACGATGCCGGCCGGCACCACATCGGCGCGATCAACAATGGCGGTGGCGCCAAAAACCAGGATCGGCGCACAATCCAGCGCCTGCAATTCGGCAATGGCAGCGGCGATGGCAGCGGTATCGTGGCTGCATATGCGGCTGGCCAGCAGGGAACTGCCCAGTCGTTCCAGCCTCTCGCGCACTGCTGTTTCGGTCTTGTCCAGCACAGATTGTTTGGTATCGGCCACGCGGGTCATCACCAGCCCGGCGCGGCAGGCTTGCAGCGGCGCCAGCCGCACCAAAGGCTGCGGTGCGCTGGCCCGGGCGATGGCCTGTTGCACGGCATGGCTGGGGGCGGCAAACGGAATGATCTTCACCGTGGCCAGCATCTGGCCCGGCTCCACCAGTTCATAGGGCGCCACGGTGGCGATGGTGACGGCTTCATCCAGCAGATTGAGCTGGTCAACCTGCGCCGTATCCACCAAAGCCAGGCCGGCGGTTTCCGCATAGATATTGGCGCGGCCGGTAAAGGCGGTGGCGGCGCGGGTTGCCGGACCAGCCGCTGCCTCGGCGATGCGGTTGGCGGCCTGATCCTCCGCGATGTCGTCCGGCCCCAGCCGGGCGGCATAAACCGGATCATGGCCGGCAGCGGCAAGTGCCTGGGCATCTTCCTGGCTCAGCAGCCGGCCCTTGCGGAAACGCTGGCCGGCAACACTGAGGCTATGGCCGAGAATGCAGCCGGTCGCTTCACGCGCCGGGATCGGGCCAAAATACATTGCCGCTTGTCCTTATGCTTCAGGCGGCCTGACTGGCGGCCTGGGGCGGCTGGCGCAAAGCCTGGGTGATCTGCGCCAGGATCGAGATCGAGATTTCGGCCGGCGACTTGGCGCCGATTGCCAGGCCGACCGGGCCATGGATTCGCGCCATGTCATCCGGGCCAAAGCCGGCGGCCAGCAGCCGCTCCAGCCGCGCGGCATGAGTTTTTTTGCTGCCCAGCGCGCCGATATAGAAGGCATCGGATTTCAGCGCCGCCTGCAAGGCCGGATCGTCGATCTTGGGATCGTGGGTCAACGTCACCACGGCAGTGCGCAGATCGGGCTTCAGCAGCGCCATCGCCTCGTCCGGCCAGTCGTTGGAAAGCCATACGCCGGGAAAACGCTGTTCGCTGCCGAAGGCGCTGCGCGGATCGATCACCGCCACTTCATAACCGGCAAACTGCGCCATCGGCACCAGCGCCTGGGCGATATGCACCGCGCCCACCAGCACCAGCCGCAGCGGCGGATTGAACACGTTGAAAAATAGCGGCCCCTGTTCGGTTTCGATGGTGCGTGGCTTGTCTTCCAGCAAAGCGGCGCGGGCGGCCTCGCCGATGCGCGGATCAATATCCTTCAGGCCCTTCTTGCCATAGAGATAGAGCAGGCGCTGCTCGCCGCTTTTCAGGAAGGTGGCCAGCACAACCGGAATCTTGGCGGCGCGGTCGGCCTGCAATTGCTCCAGGATTTCGCGCTTCATGCTTCTAACAGCTCAACAAAAACCTCGATCTTGCCGCCGCAGGCAAGGCCAACTTCCCAGGCCTGGGCATCGGAAACGCCGAAGCCGAGCAGGCGCGGCTTGCCATCCTGGATCGTGTCCAATCCTTCCGTCACCACGGCGCCCTCGATGCAGCCGCCGGAAACCGAGCCTAGGAAACGACCTTCGTCGTCGATCACCAACTGGCTGCCGACCGGGCGCGGCGCCGAGCCCCAGGTGGTGACCACGGTGGCAATGGCAACGCCCTTGCCGGCCGCCTTCCAGGCCAGGGCTTCGGCCAGCAAATCTTCTTGTGTGGCTGCTTGCAGCTCGGTCATGGCGCCATCCTTTTCAGATTCTGCTTCAAGCGGTTGCCGGCATCACTGGTGCGGCTCAGTGCCTCGGCCAGTTCGGCTATCGAGTCTAGATTGTGCACGGGGCGGAAATCGTCAACATGCGGCAGGATGGCGCGGATGCCCTGCGCCTTCGGCTCAAAGCCATCCCAGCGCAGCAATGGGTTGAGCCAGATCAGCCGCTTGCAGGATTTATGCAGCCGCTCCATCTCCACCGCCAGGCCGGCACCGGCCTCTCGGTCCAGGCCATCGGTGAGCAGCAGCACCACGGCACCCTGGCCGAGCACACGGCGCGACCAGAATCGGTTGAATTCGGCCAAAGTGGTGGCCATGCGGGTGCCGCCCGACCAATCCGGCACGCGCTCGCCGATATCGGCCAGGGCCTTGTCCACATCCTTCTGCCGCAGCAGGCGCGAGATATTCGACAGCCGGGTGCCGAACAGGAAACTATGCACGCGGCGCCGGTCGTTGCTCAGGCTGTGCATAAAATGCAGGAACATGCGGCTATACTGGCTCATTGAGCCGGAGATGTCGCACAGGATCACCAGCGGCGGGTCACGCTCCACCTGGCTTTTGCGCACCAGCGGGATGGCGCCGCCGCCCAGGCGCAACGAACGCCGCAGGGTGTTGCGCAGGTCGATGCGGCTGCCGCGCGGATCGATCTCGAAACGCCGCATGCGGCGCGGCGGGAAGGGCCAGGCGATGCGCGCCAGGCTGCGGCGCGCGGCGGCCACTTCCTCGGCGCTCATTTCAGAGAAATCCTTTTTCTGCAAAAGCTCATTGGCCGAGAAGGTGAGGGCTGCATCCAGCTCCACCTCGCGCTCGCCATTATCTTCCTTGCTCTTGCCGCTGCGATTGGGCAGCAGGGCCTGCTGCACCCGGCGCGAGAGCTGGTTTTTCTGCGGCTCGGCGGCGCCTTCGGCTTCCGGCAGCATCATGCGCATCATGCGTTCCAGAATTTTCGGATCGCGCCAGAAAATATGAAATGCCTGATCAAACAGGTCGCGCTGGTCGCGCCGGTTCACCAGCACGGCGAACAAGGCCCAGTAAAGATCGTCGCGGCGTTTGATCCCGGCCACTTCCACCGCGCGCACGGCATCCAGCGCCTTGCCCGGACCAAGACGCAGCCCGGCGGCGCGCAGCATGCGCACAAAATGCACAATATTCTCGGCGAAGCGGCCGCCCTCGGGGTTTTCCGTCGGCGCCATCAGATTCATGCTCAGGAACCCAGGCCGGCCAGTTCCTGCTGCACCTGGCGCAGCAGGGCGGCAGCCTCGCTGCCCTGCATCTTGGCGATGTCGTCCTGGTATTTCAGCAACACGCCCAAAGTATTGTCGATGGTTTCAGGGTCCAGCGCCACTTTGTCCAGGAAACTCAGCGCCCGGGTCCAGTCGATGGTTTCGGCCACGCCGGGCAACTTGAACAATTCCTCATTGCGCAGATGCTGCACAAACCGCACAATTTCCTGGCTTAGCCGCGCCGGGGCGCCAGGCACCTTGCGCTTCAGGATCGCCAATTCGCGCTCGGCATCGGGATAATCCACCCAGTAATACAGGCAGCGGCGCTTCAGCGCGTCATGGATTTCGCGGGTGCGATTCGAGGTGATGATGACAATCGGCGCGCTCGCAGCCTTGATGGTGCCCAGTTCCGGCACACTGACCTGGAAATCCGACAACACTTCCAGCAAGTAAGCCTCAAAAGGCTCATCGGTGCGGTCCAGCTCGTCGATCAGCAGCACCGGCGCGGCGCCGTTTTCATCGGCCTGCAACGCCTGTAGCAGTGGCCGCTCAATCAGGAAGTCACGCGAGAAGATATCCTGCGCAATCTTGTTTCGGTCTTGCTCGCCGGCAGCTTCGGCCAGGCGGATTTCCAGCATCTGGCGCGGATAATTCCACTCATATACTGCCGAGGCGAGATCAAGCCCCTCGTAACATTGCAGCCGCACCAGGCGGCGGTTCAGCGTGGTGGCCAGCACCTTGGCAATCTCGGTCTTGCCAACACCGGCTTCGCCCTCCAGGAATAGCGGCCGGCCCATCTTGAGCGCCAGGAACAGGCTGGTGGCCAGGGCGCGGTCGGCCACGTAATCACCCTGGGCGAGCAGGGCTTCCACGGCATCGATGGTGGCGGGCAAAGCTGGGGCGGGCTGGCTGGACATGCAATTCACGCGGCTGACAGGAAAGGGGCGCTATCCTGCCCGAGCCGGGAGTGGTGCGCAATCAGTCGGTCGTTGCCCGGTTATTTCTCCAACGGCTTTTCGGGTTCCTTGGCGGTCTCGGCGCAAAACGCCAGATAATCATCCACTGCGGCTGCAAAAGCCTGCCGCAGGTGTTTCAAATCCTCGGCCTCGTAGCTCACCAGGGCGCCGAAGTGGTCGAGCAATTCGAGTGTGTCTCATCTATAGTTTTCCCTTAACTTATTAATTTACAAAGGTAATATCTGGTGGAAAAAAGCGGTGTCTCGTGAGGCCCTACACTAATGTCCAGGAAGCGATGGGGCCATTTAAGGCGGCGTCCAGTGATAGGCAGTCTTGGGCTCCGCCATGGGCGAGGCAACCGCGCGGCCATCGACATAGTCGGCCCGCGCCTTCTGTGCCGCATCCAGGATACCAACGGTGTCGGCGCCGTGGACGAACACCTTGAGATTGAGCGCGGTGGCGGCGGAGACCAGGCGAGTGAGCGCGGCCGTGGCCTGACCGACGTTGTGTGGTAGGGACTTGGCGCCGACTGAGAGGCCGAACAAGCCCACCGACGCCAATTCGTGAAGCTGGCCGGCACTCGTTGGCGGTTCCACCAGCACGCCATGACCATATGGCTTGAGCGCCAGCGCGATCTCGACCAGGCGGGAAGCCGGCGTGCCGTTGGGAGCACTATGCACCTCGAACAGCAAGAAGCGCTTGTATTGTTGAGGAATATCGCGGCAGAGATTCAGGTACTTCTCCCGTGTCGCGCGGGTGCTCAGCGAGTTGAAGTTTACCGAGACCAGCA
Organism: Alphaproteobacteria bacterium UBA7691; assembly: GCA_002482765.1. Classification (GTDB taxonomy): domain Bacteria; phylum Pseudomonadota; class Alphaproteobacteria; order Ferrovibrionales; family Ferrovibrionaceae; genus Ferrovibrio. The sequence goes on along the minus strand of DLGP01000144.1, from coordinate 6,737 downwards.
GTTGCGCCGTGCCGCCGGCATGCAGCAGCCGATCAAGAGCCTTGATAGCCCGGCCAACGATCAGGCAATCGAGTTCGTGCAGCGTGTTTTTCAGTTCTTCCGGCGTTGTAATACCAGCCAGGCGTTGTAATGCGCGTGTGCCGGTCTGCTCGGTCAGCATGGCGCGGTAGCCGGCGACGATGCGGCGCGGCGCATGCCAGATCGGGCCGAAGCGGATACCAGCACTGCGCACCAAGTCGCTACGCCATGCCTGCGCCGAGGATTCTGCCCTCTCGCGCACCTGGCGCAACTCGCGGGCAATCACTTCGGCAATCGATTCCGTCTCGACCTTGTCGATGTCAGCCCAATCCACCTCGGCGACAGAATGGTCGACCCGCAGGGGGATTTGCGGCGCCTGCTGTGCGAGCAGCATGACAATCTCCTCGGCGATCACCCTTGTCTTAGCTTCCGCATGCGCTTTGTCGGGCGAGGCGAAGCACAGCAAGAAGGTTTCTCCGCCGTGACGCTGATAGGCATCCTTTGCTGAGATGTGCCGCTGGATGGTCTGCTCGGCAATACGAAAGGCGTTATCGGCCATCTTACTCCAGCTTGCGCCCAATCGCTGCTTGATCTCCGTCATGCCGAGTAACTGAATGCTGCCTGCCATGACCGTGCGCGAACTCGCCGTGCGCATTTCGCCGAGCGACCGGGGCGGAGTGGCGATAGAGCCGCTTGCTGGTGGCGGGACATCGGCGGTCAGGTCGAGCAACATACTTGCAAGCTTCTTCAAGCCGCTGCGAATGAAGGTCATGGCGTTTTACCTTTTTTGGTCTGGCGGGCAGCACTCGTCGGCATGATCGCCGTTACCGAAGTGCCAGATCCGGGACGGCTCTCGATCCGCAGGTCGCCGCCATGCAACCGCACCAGGCGCTGCGCCAGCGTCAATCCCAAGCCGATGCCGCTGTGTCGGCGCGACATGCAACTGTCGAGCATGCGAAAAGGCTGCAATGCGGCGTCGATTTGGTCAGGCGTCATGCCGATTCCATTATCGCTCACCTCGAAGACGACAACGTCGTCGTAGCCGGTTGCACCAATGCTGACCCAGCCGCCCTGCGCAGTAAATTTGATGGCGTTCGACAGCAAGTTGGTTAGCACCTGCTTGAGCCTGACCGGGTCCGCCGCGACTTGCGGGGCGGTCGTAGGAAGCACCACTAGCGCAACCCTCGCGCTCTCGGCTTGCGCGGCGACCGATTGGGCGCATTCCTCGACGATGGCCTGCGGCTCGATGTGGCACGGCCGCAGGTCGAGCTGACCGGTGGCAAGCTGGGACAGGTCCAGGATGGCATCGATGATCGCCAGCAATTGCTTGCCGCCGGTGCGGATATGGCCGATATAGTCGTTGTAGCGTCGGTCGCTTATTGGGCCGTGGATTTCGCTCAGGATCAGCTCTGCGAAACCGATCACGGCATTGAGCGGCGTGCGCAGTTCGTGGCTCATATTAGCCAGGAATTCGGTCTCGGCCCGCGTCATTGTGTCGGTTCGGACTTGGGCCGTGACCGGCTCGGCCGGCGACAGCGCGACGTTGGCCGCCCTGGACGGCTCCGTGTCGCGGTATGCGCCCTGCCCGATAGCGATTCCGAGGACCAGGGCCGAGGCCACGGCAAGGACCAGGGATCCCGCAGCGATGAGCCGATGCTGCTGCAAGCCTTCACCGCCCTGATCGCCCAACACAGCAGCGAACGCCAAGAAAACTGCGGCAACCGTAACGGAGACGACCATAACCCGCGCCAGCCTAAACATCGCGACGCTCCAAGGCGGCGGTGGTCATAACAACCGATACCCGGCCGATCACGGCGCCGTGATCAGCCCGGACGCTGACGGCAAAGTCGAAATTGAACCCGCCGCTGCACCCGATTTCGGCGCACATCGTCATGGCACGCAGCATGGCCGCATTGGGGCCGGACAAGACGACGCCGACAGGATCATCGTCCGTGCCGTGTTCGCCGTAGATCTGAAAAAAATAACGCTGCATCGATAGCCTCCAACAAGTTCCATAAACTTGGTGGACAGCGCCGTCAGAAAACCTTGTAAGACTACGAGGAAAGGCCGATACTGGTATTAGTACGAGGCTACCCGCCTTACCTTTGTCGGGTCGGGCCTCGGGGACACGACATGCATCCAGACATGTACGCATTCGATGCCGCAGACGCGGTAGTTTCTGATGCCGGGAGGGCAAGGTGTCCCCAATCATCACAACAGCGCGTGGCGACGAAGCAAGCACTGGAGGCCGTCCGGGCAGGCCAGCGCCTGGCGCGTCTACAGAGGATGGGCCGCTGCGGCAGAGCGGCATCCGCGTGGTGGGTGAGGTGCCGTGGGGCGCCCATATCTGCGTCTTCTACGAGACCAAGGATGACCTGCTTGATACAGCGGCGGCTTATTTCAAGGCTGGCCTCGCGAGCAACGAATTCTGTGTCTGGGCGATCTCGGAGCCGATTGCCGAGGCTGATGCCTTCGCCGCACTTCGCCGTGCCATCCCCGACTTGCAGGCGCAGCTCGCGGCCGGCCGGATCGAGATCATTTCGGGCACCGACTGGTATTTGAAAGGCAACCAGTTCGATCTGCAACGGATCACCGGCGGCTGGAGCGAGAAGCTGCGCGTTGCGCTCGCCAGGGGCTTTGACGGCATGCGGGTGAGCGGCAACGCTTTCTGGATCGAATCCAGTCACTGGCAGGCATTCTGCGAGTACGAGCATGAACTTGACCGCTCACTTGCCGGACAGCGTATGGTGGTTCTCTGCACCTACTCGCTACAGGCCAGCCGGGCGGTCGATCTGCTGGATGTGGCGCGCGCGCACCAGTGCTGCACCGCCCGACGCAACGGTGATTGGGAATTCCTGGCGACGCCGGAGCTCAAGCAGGCCAGACAGGAGATCGAACGGCTACAGGATGCGCTCGACGTGTTGTCCAAGCCGTTCCCGGGCCATGTGTTGCTAACGCCGCGCGAGCGTGTCGCTCTGGCACAGATCGTACGCGGCGCCTCCAGCAAAGAGGCGGCGCGCACGCTCGGCGTAAGCCCGCGCACCGTCGAGTTTCATAGGGCGAACGTGATGCGCAAGCTGGGCGCCAGGAATACCGCCGACCTCGTGCGCCGGGTACTCGGCAACTGAGAGAGGGCGCGCTGGAATTGCCGGAATGGCGGCCCCCGCCGGCTTGGGTGTCTTATGGCGCTGTTTGTTGCGTGGCTCAGACAACCAACAGTAGATATTTTTCACCTAAGCCAGCACCCAAGATTAGCGATAAATATATGCCAAGTTTCCTGAGTAACATATCAGTTGTGCGAAAAAAATTACCCAGCTAACCGACCAAAAGAATATTCACTGTCAGTATCGTCGTTGGGACAAATTTTCATTTTATATGAGACTCTACAGTTTTGGTCATGGTCATTCGCCGCATCTGAAATTTTCTGCAACTGGCTATAGTTGCGGAAAACTTACTCAAGCAAAGCCGAAAGCTGCAATGCAACTATATCTGGAGTAAACGGACGTGATGTGGAGAAATTGGAGGTCCGGGCCGGAATTGAACCGGCGTACGAGGATTTGCAGTCCTCTGCGTAGCCACTCCGCCACCGGACCTCGATAGCTGCCCGGAAAAATCGCGGGCTGACTTCCGGACCTTGTAGGCGGAAGCGCCCGGCGCGGTCAAGTCTCGCGCCGCCGTAAAGCGGTAGTGGCGGGCTGTGATGCAAATCACAGCCTGGTTGGCCTAAGCCCCATGACGGACATTGTTTTTGCCGCAATGCGGCATTATAACCCGAGGACTATACACGCTGCCCCAAACCGGATTTTAGCAATGGCTTCTGCCGACCGACTTTTTGCCGAGGCGCGGCGCCAGATGGTGCTGACCCAATTGCTGCCGAACAAGGTGATCGATGAGCGCCTGATTGCGGCGATCTCGGCCACCCCGCGCGAGCAATTTGTACCCAAGGCTTATCGCGGCGTGGCTTATCTGGACGAAGACATTGCGGTTGCCCCCGGCCGTGCGCTGATGGAGCCGCTGGTGCTGGCCCGTCTGCTGCAAGAAGCCGATGTGCAGAGCACCGATGTTGCCCTGGTGGTTGGCTGTGCCACCGGCTACGACCTGGCCGTGCTGGCGCGCCTGGCCTCCACCGCCATCGGCCTGGAAAGCGATGCTGCTTTGGCTGCCGAAGCCGGCAAGCTGCTGGCCCAGCTTGGCCTTGATAATGCCCCGGTGATCGAGGGCGCGCTGGCCGAGGGTCTGGCCAAGCAGGGGCCGTATAATGTGATTCTGCTGGCGGGCGCGGTGCCGGAGATTCCGGTGCTGCTGAAGCAGCAATTGGCCGAAGGTGGCCGCCTGGTGGCGGTGCGCCGGCCGGTTGGCGCGCCGATTGGCCATGCCGTGGTGGTGAAGCGCGTTGGAAATCTGTTCCCTGAGCGTGTGGTGTTTGACGCCGGCACGCGGCCGCTGCCGGGTTTTGACCGCCCCGCCGGCTTTGTATTCTGATCCCGATGGCAAACCTGCCGGTTGAGATCGAGGTTGAGGAATTGTCGGCCTGGCTGGAAAGCCAGGGTGATGTGGCGCTGCTGGATGTGCGCGAAGATTGGGAAGTGAAGCTTTGCGCGCTGCCCGGTGCCGTCAATATCCCGCTGGGCCAGTTGCCCGGCCGCGCCGGCGAAGTGCCGCAGGCCAGCCGCGTGGTGGTGTTCTGCCATCATGGCGGACGCAGCCTGCGCGCCACCCAGTGGCTGCGGGCGAATGGGGTTTCACAGGCGATTAACCTCGCCGGCGGTATTCATGCCTGGGCCGAGCGGATCGACCCTGACATGGCGACGTATTGACGACTGATCGATAGCGGCTTGGCGCCAATCGCGGCGCCGGGCGAGGGGAAAACAGGTGGTTGGAATGCCGAAGTCGACTTCTATGCGTATGCAGGCGCTGTTTGGCGGCGCTGCCCTTTCGCTGCTGCTGGCATCGCCCGCCGCCTGGGCGCAGAATCTGAACGATATTCTGGCCGGCACCTACAATAACAACCCCACCCTCGGTGCTGCCCGCGCCGCTTTGCGCGCCACCGATGAAGGTGTGCCGCAGGCTTTGTCCGGCTGGCGCCCGACCGTCAGCCTGACCGGCGAAATCGGCAAGCTGCGCCAGGATTATTCGCCCAACACCGCTTCCACCCCGAGCGACACCATCACCCCGGCCACGGTGGGCGTGACTGTGTCGCAGCCGCTGTATCGTGGTGGCCGCGTGGAAGCCCAGACCGCCAGCGCCGAAGCGCTGGTGCAGGCCGGCCGGCAGGACCTGGCCAGCACCGAGCGCCGCGTGTTGCAGGATAATGTCACGGCTTATATGGACGTGCTGCGCGATCAGGCGGTGGTTGACCTGACCCGCAATAATGAACAGGTGCTGCGGCGCCAGCTCGAAGCCACCCGCGAGCGTTTCCGGGTTGGTGAAATCACCCGCACCGACGTGGCGCAGGCCGAATCGCGCCTCAGCCGCGCCACCGCCGACCGCATCTCGGCCGAGGGTTTGCTGATTTCCAGCCGCGCCACCTTTGCCCGCATCACCGGCGTGCAGCCGGATCGGCTGGTGCCGCCGCCGCCGCTGCCGGCCTTGCCGGGCAGTGAGGAAGAGGCGCTGGCCGTTGCCGACAAGGAAAATCCTGAATTGCAGGCGGCACAGTTCCGTGAACTGGCGGCGCGTAGCGATGTGCGCTCGGCTTCCGGCGGTTTGCTGCCCAGCGTGTCGCTGAATGCCTCGCTGAACCGCGCTTCCGACCAGACCCGCGCCAATCTGGACGTGGATAGCGCCCGCGCCAGCATCAATGTCACCGTGCCGCTGTATGAAGCCGGCGGCATCTACAGCCAGACCCGGCAGCGCAAGCAGGTTTACAACCAGCGCCGCATCCAGGTGGACGAACAGCGCCGCCTGACCCGCCAGAGTGTGGTGCAGGCCTGGGAAAACCTGAATACCGCGCGCTCCAACATCAATGCCCGCAAGGCCCAGGTGCAGGCTGCCCGTATCGCCCTGGAAGGTGTGCAGCAGGAAGCTGAAGTCGGCTCGCGCACCACGCTGGACGTGCTGGATGCCGAGCAGGAATATCTTGACGCCCAGGTGGCCCAGGTGCGGGCCGAGCGCGACGAATATGTTGCCGGCTTCACGCTGTATTCCGCCGTGGGCCGCCTGAGCGCCCGTAATCTCGGCCTGCCGGTTGAGTTGTATGATCCGGCGGAGAACTACAACCGGGTGCGCGATTTGTGGTACGGCACCGATGGTGGCCTCGACGTCGAGTAACCTCGGCGTCGAATTATCCTGCGGGTCGGGTAATCTTGGGGTGAATAACCCCAGATTTTCGGCGAAAGCCTTGCGCCAGCGGGAAAAACTCCTTAACCCGGGTTAACAGTTCGGTTATCTTTTCCGGGCATATCTTGAGGCAACGAGTCGGGTTTGCCGGCTGCGTGGCCTCAAGACGTGCTGTTGGCCGCGCTGGCAATTCGCTGAGCCGGCTGTTGCCGTATTGTAGACAGGTTCAAGCATCCGGGCCGGGCGTTGCCCCGGGGCCGGAAAGATCGGGCAGGGGATGAGCGACCCTAAGGCAGGGCAGAGCGAACCGACGATGGAGGAGATTCTCGCCTCCATCCGGCGGATCATTTCCGAGGATGGGGCCGATAACGCTCCTGCGCCCGAGCCTGAACCCGTAGCTGCCGCGCCGGAACCCGAGCCTGAGCCGTTGCCGCCCGAGC
>DLGP01000073.1 GCA_002482765.1 Alphaproteobacteria bacterium UBA7691 | reverse complement strand
AACACCGTCACCGGAACCTTGCGGATCTCGGTCGTCGCAAAGATGAACTTGAGATGCGGCGGCGGCTCTTCCAGCGTCTTGAGCAGGCCGTTGAAGGCCGCCGTGGACAGCATGTGCACTTCGTCGATGATGTAGACCTTGTAGCGCGCCATGGCCGGGGCATAGCGCACCGCCTCGATGATCTCGCGGATATCGCCGATGCCGGTGCGCGAGGCGGCGTCCATCTCCAGGATGTCGGGATGGCGATCCTCGGCGATGGCGCGGCAATTGTCGCAGACGCCGCAAGGCTCCACCGTGGGGCCGCCCTGGCCATCCGGGCCGGTGCAGTTCAGCGCCCGGGCGATGATGCGGGCGGTGGTGGTTTTGCCCACGCCGCGCACGCCGGTGAGGATGAAGGCCTGGGCAATGCGCCCGGTGGCGATGGCATTGGAAAGGGTGCGGACCAGGGCATCCTGGCCGATCATCTCGGCGAAGTTGCTGGGGCGGTATTTCCGCGCCAGCACGCGATAGGGTGCCGGATTGCTCGACATGGTTCCCCTGAACGGAGCATACCCCTGCACAAAACAGGGTGGGAGGCTGGACAACGACCCGTGCGGGAACTCGTTGCGGCTGCTTCCTTCCGGACCTGACCGGGTTGGCGAGGCGCCCGTCCGCCGCCAACCTCCCGCGCCCCTTATCCCGCATTGGCATTACGAACGCAACAGGCGGGGCGGGGCGAACGCAACAGGCAGGAAATCCGCTTCCGGCAATTGCCGGATTTGGGCGGTTATGCAAGGCTGCGCCTATGCTTAAGCCCCACGACACGATCCCGTTTTCCGGCTCGCCGCTTGACCGCGCCGGCAACCAGCGCCGCGATGCCGCCTGGCTTGATGCCCAGCGCAATGCCAGCACCAGCCGCTTTCTGCTGCTGCGCGAGTTGAAACCGCTGATCGCGCTGGAAGGCGGCGCGCATCTGGCCTGGTTTCCGCAGCGTTTTGCCGCGCCGCTGGCCGAATGCCCCAACCTGCTGCTGGGCCTGGAAGACGGCGTGGCGCATTTCGCCGTGGATGTGGATGATATCCCCGGCATCGACGCGCTGGCCGACGACAACAACAAATTCATTGATGTGCGCAGCATTGCGCCGCAGCTAAGTCTGCCGGAAGCCGCCATCCTGGCCCAGGCGCGCAGCATGACCGACTGGCATAAGCGGCATCGTTTCTGCGCCCAATGCGGCGCAGCGAGCCAGGCCGAGGATGCCGGCTATAGCCGGCGCTGCACCAATGATGCCTGCCGGGCGCAGCATTTCCCGCGCACCGACCCGGTGGTGATCATGCTGGGGGTGTATGGCGACCAGATTCTGCTGGGCCGCCAGCCGCAATTCCTGCCCGGGGTGTATTCCGCCCTGGCCGGCTTCATGGAGCCGGGCGAAACCATCGAGGAAGCCGTGCGGCGTGAACTGGCCGAGGAAGCCGGGCTGGCCACCAGTGACGTGCGCTACATCGCCTCGCAGCCCTGGCCGTTTCCATCCTCGCTGATGATCGGCTGCGTTGCCACCGCCACCTCGGATGCGGTGACGGTGGATCGCCACGAACTGGAGGATGCGCGCTGGTTCCACCGCGACGAGGTGGCGACCATGCTGCGCGCCAGCACCGATACCAGCGCGCCATTGCGCCTGCCGCCGCCGCTCAGCCTGGCGCACCAGATCGCCCGGCGCTACTTGTCAGAGAGTTAAAGGGGTTGTTTCACCCGCTTATTTTTCACCAATGTCACAATTTGTTACTTTCGTTATGGCCAGTCTGGATTAAACTGCGCGCCGCTTGTCAGTGAGGATGGGTGTGTTGGGGGATTCGTTTTCGTGAGCGACAGCAAGACGTCTTCGTCCGCCCTGGTGGCGCGGCTTGTTGAAGAAGACGACAGCCTGCTGGAAAACCCTTCGCCGCTGCTGGCGCCACTGCTGATCGAGCGGCTTTACCAATATAGCTGGCCAACCCGCTACCTGCCCTATCTGGTGCTGGGCGCCGGCTTCCTGGCCTTCCGCAACCAGATCACCTGGGTGGAAGTGGTCAGCGTTTCGCTGCTTTACACACTGGGCACCTGGTGGCTCGACCGGCAGCGCTTTGCCTTTGCCGAGGATGACAATGCGCAGCAGCGCAGCGCCTATTGGGCCGAGCGTTTCAGCATCGGCTCGGCCATCACCGGTGCCACCTGGGGGCTGTTTTTCTGGCTTTATGCCGATACCAAGGATTATGCCCAGCAAACCGTGCTGTGCCTGATGTGGAGCGGCCTGGCGTTTTCCAACATGAATACCCGGGCGCCGCATCTGCCGGCCTATTATGCCTTTTTCGCCACAATGTCGCTGCCGCTGTTCCTGCGCGCGCTGATTGATGGCGGCATGGCGCAATATACCATGGCGGGGCTGGGTTTTGCGCTGGGCCTGGCTTTCTGCCTGCGCGCCCATGGCGCCAACCGCAACGAACGTGTTGGCATCGCCCTGCGGCTGCGCAATGCCGAATTGGTGGCTGAAATCGACACTGCCCGCGCCGAGGCCAGCGCCGCCCATATCGCCGCCGAGCAGGCGCTGGCAGCGCGCGGCGGCAGTTATAACGCCGCCGAACGGCTGGCCGGCTTCGGCAGTTGGGAATGGCATCTGGAGGATGACCATTTCACCTGGTCTGACAACATGTTCCGCCTGCTTGACCTGGCGCCCACTGCGGCCCCGGCAGCGATCCCGGTATTGCTGGATTGCGCCCATCCCAAGGATCGCGACATGGTGCGGACATTCTTCGACGACCTGCGCCAGACCGGCCGCGCTGCGCCAGTGGAATTCCGTGTTGGCAATGAGCAGGGCGAGCATGGCCCGAGCAGCTGGCGCCCGCTGCGCTTGGCCGGCATCGCGCGACGCGACAGCACCGGCCGCGTGGTGGCACTCAGCGGTGCGCTCAGGGATCAGCGCTAAGTTTCATTCCACGGCATAAACCTGGAGCCGCACCTGACGCGCCAGGCGCTGGCCATGGCCGATGGCGATCAGCCGCACCAGCCATTGCAGGCCGGGCGCATTACTCTCAAAGCGCAAAGCCGTGCGGAAATAATACTCGGCCGGGTCCACCGGCTCACCCGCCGCCAGCCGCGCCATCACGGCGGGCGGGCCATGGCGCAGGCCACGGCTCCACACCTCAACACCCTCGCCGGCATCGCTGTGCAGCAGATAGCGCGCATCAATATCGGCCACGCCATCGGGGCGCAGCCATTGCCAATCGGCGCCGCCCGGCAGCACCCGGCCATTCAAGCGGCCACTGACTGTGCCGCCGATGATCGGCACACAGCGGCGTTCGCCGCCCCCCGGCAAGGTGCCGATACTCTGCGGCTCGGCAAGATCAATCGCCAGGGTGAAAAGCGCTTCGGCATCGGGTTTCATGCCGCCATCCTGGCCAGTACAGACGCCGACGGCAAGAGCTGTCAGGCCTGAAGGTCGATCCCGCCGCTGCCGGCCTCGCTCGGCAGGCTGGCGGCCGTCAGATCGGTCAGCGCCTGTTCAGCCTCGGTGAATGCCTTGTCGGCCTTGCGCTGCTCGTCCTTGTCGGCATTGGGATGCAACAGCGCAGCGCGGGCCTGGCTGAGCAGCTTCTTGAGTTGCTTGAGCAGGTCGCGGGCCTCGGTCTTGATGGCTTCAAGCTGCTGTTTCAGCGCCGTATCTTCCGCCGCATCGCTTTTGGCTTCGGGATTGCCGATATCGGCACCCTTGATTGCCGCTGCCGCCCGCGCCGTGGCATCCACCGCACGGCCTTCGCCCAGGCTGCCGCCAACTGCGGCGGCGACCGCCTTGTCATTCTGCTGCTGCACGGCGGCATCGGCCTGCACCATCGGCGCCACCTGGCCCACCTGCCCGCCGGCACCACCGCCCTGGCCGGCATCACGCAAGGCGCCGGCCATGTCACGCGCCAGTTGTTTCACTTCACGCGCCAGCGCCTTGGCCGCCTTGGCATCGCCGCGCGCAGCCGCGCTGGCGGCGGCCATTTCCAAGGCTTTCACCCGCGCCTTGATCTGTTCAAGCTTGCGCCGCGCCGCTTCCAGCTTGGAGGATTTGCTGGCGCTTTTCATCGCCTGCAATACTTCCTCCAGCTTGCCCTCCGCCTCGCTGCGCTGGCGTGGCTGGCGCAGTTTCTCCAACGCCGCCTGATTGGCGGCGAGATGTGGTGTCTGCGCCGGCTTGTCTGATTTTTCCAAAGCGCGTGGCCGGATTTGCGCCGCAACCACGCCATTACCGATGCCGATGACCATTCTGGCCTCCATCATTGGCGAATATCCCGCGCGGCACCTTCTGGCATCGCGCCGCCCCAGTCTGCAACCGGAGGGTTAAGGATAGCTTAGCGCCAGATGGCAAAAGCGCCAGACAAAAAAATGGCGTGGCCGGGAGCGCCGGACCACGCCTAGTCTGGGGGAAGAGAAAGCGGAAAAACTGTTACGCGAAAACCTCAGAAAACCTGGATTACTGCACAACCTTCCAGGTGCCGTCGGGCTGCCGGCAGGCAGTGCCGTAACCCTGCTGGCTCTGGCCGCCGACATGGATGGTCTGCTGGAATTCGCGGCAATATTCGCCGTTATTGGTCTGATAGGCCTGCTGCGGCACCACGGTGCCGTAATTGCCGCTATCGGGATTGCGCCAGGTGACGGCGGTGCCGGAGCGCGCGGTCTCAAAAGCCCGCTGGTTGGCGGTGCCAAGATGCTGCTGATCGGCGCGATCCAGCGACTTGCCGACTTCCGAGCCAAGCAAGGCGCCGAGCAGGGTGCCGGCGGCAACGCCGACCAGGCGACCCTTGCCGCTGCCGAATTGTGAACCGGCCACCGCGCCGCCGACACCGCCGAGCAGCGTGCCGACATTCTGCTTGGCGCCCTGATCGGCGCAGCCGGCGGCCAGCATGGCCACCAGGCCCAACGCGGCGACCAGGCCGGCCTTGCGGCGGATCGAGTTGCCCGGCTGGGCGGTTTGGCTGGCTGTCAGATCGGTACCAGTCGCAATCGAGCGCATGGCGGTTATCCCCTGTGATGTTCTGACCCGGCAGCCATCGCCGCTGGGCATGGCAGTAGATTTACGCCCGAATACGGCGGCATTGCGGCAGGGGTTGGGAATTGTTGCGGCATGCGCTACATAGGATGCTCGCCAGCTTTTTCGCCATTTCCGAGGGCATCATGGACGCTTTTGCCGATCCGATCCGCCATTTTGAGGCCTGGTTCGCGGAAGCCCGGGCCAGCGAGCCGAATGATCCCAATGCCATGGCGATTGCCAGCGTGGACGAAACCGGCCTGCCCAATCTGCGCATGGTGCTGATGAAAGCCTTTGATGCCGAGGGGCTGGTTTTCTACACCAATTTTGACAGTGCCAAGGGCCGCGAATTGCTGGCGCAGCCAAAAGCCGCCGCCTTGTTTCACTGGAAAAGCCTGCGCCGCCAGGTGCGGTTGCGCGGCGCGGTCAGCGTGGTGAGCGATGCCGAAGCCGATGCCTATTTCGCCAGCCGGCCGCGTGACAGCCGCATCGGCGCCTGGGCCTCGGCGCAATCGCGGCCATTGCAGGGCCGTTTTGAACTGGAAGCGGCGGTGGCGAAATACACCGCCAAATATGCCATCGGCGAGGTGCCGCGGCCGCCGCATTGGTCCGGCTTCCGGCTCAGCCCGGTGGCGGTGGAATTCTGGGCCGACCGGCCGTTCCGCCTGCATGACCGGCTGGTCTATCGCCGCGCTGATGATGGCAGCGGCTGGGCCACCGAGCGGCTTTATCCTTGACCGGCAATCCGGCCCGCCTGCTGCGCCTGGCCACCTACGCCTCTTTTGCGGTGGCGCTGGTGCTGGTGACGGCGAAATATCTGGCCTGGCAGCAATCCGGCTCGGTGGCCTTGCTGTCCAGCCTGCTGGATAGCGGGCTGGATGCCTTCGCCTCGCTGCTCAACCTGCTGGCAGTGCGCACTGCCTTGGTGCCGGCCGACAGCGAACACCGCTTCGGCCATGGCAAGGCCGAGGCGCTGGCTGGCTTGGGCCAGGCGGTGATTATCGGCGGTTCGGCGCTGTTTCTGGTGGCCGAAGCGGTGCAGAGCCTGCGCCAGCCGCAGCCGCCCGAGCATTCCACCGCCGGCATTGCCGTGATGCTGTTTTCGGTCCTGCTGACCGCGGCGCTGGTGCTGTTTCAGCGCCATGTGGTGCGCCGCACCGGCTCGCTGGCGATCAGCGCCGACCGGCTGCATTACCTGAGCGACCTTTTGACCAACCTGACGGTGATCGCGGCGCTGCTGCTGGCCAGCCAGCCCGGCCTGGATTGGGTTGACCCGGTGGGCGCGCTTCTGGTGGCGATGCTGATCTTCAAGGGCGCCGCCGATATCCTGCGCCAGGCACTGAACCATCTGATGGACCACGAACTGGACGAGCCGGAGCGCGACCGCATCCGCGCGGCGGTTTTGCGCCACCCCGAGGCGCGCGCCCTGCATGACCTGCGCACACGCTCTTCCGGCAACCAGACATTTATCCAGTTCCATCTGGAACTCGACCCCGAGATGAGCCTGCGCGCCGCGCATCGTGTATCGGAAGAGATCATCGCCGAATTGCAGGCGCTGTTCCCCGGCGCCGAGATCATCCTGCGCCAGGACCCGGCCGGGGTGATCGAACAACGGCCGCCCTTTGCCGCCAGTTGAGCCAATACGGTCATTTTCTTTACGCTTGCCATAAGCATATAGGTGCTTATGCTGATAAGCGCTTATGTGCTTATGGAGAGGGCAAATGTCGGAGAATACCCGCTGGAGCGTTTCCGTGTCGAAAGAGACGGATATTGCGGTGCGCATTTTTCTGGCCCAGCGCGGCATGAAGAAAGGCGACCTGTCTAAATTCATCGAGGAAGCGGTGAAGTGGCGGGTTTTTGAACGGACCGTCGCGGCAGCACGCGACAAATTTGCCGATCTTCCCGCCGACGCCCTGGATGCAGTTTTGAGCGAAGCCGTGGCGGCGGCACGCCAGCCAAATGCCGACTAAGCTTTGCGGCTGGTTGTCGATAGCAATATTCTGGTCAGTGCGTTGCTGGCGGCACATTCGCTGCCGGCGCATCTTTTGCTGCTATGGCGCGAAGGCCGCTTCGAACTGCTGACGGCACAGAAACAACTTGAGGAGCTGCGGCGCGTCACGCGCTACCCGAAAATCCGCGAGCGTCTCTCGCCCGCTCTGGCAGGCCGGCTGGTGAATGAATTGCGCGATGTGGCGCGGCTGCTGCACGATCTGCCCGTTGTCACGCTGAGTCCGGATCCTTGGGATAATTATCTGCTTGCCCTTGCCGCCGTCGGGCAGGCGGATTTTATCGTCACCGGTGACAAGCGCGACCTGCTTGCCCTTGGCCGCTACCAAAACACTCGCATCGTCACTGTACGGGAATTCCTGACTGCACAGGGGCGATTGCCATGAGCAGCCCGGGAAAGGTTGAGCCTGCTGTGCCGAAGATTTAACGTGGCGGCGGTTTTCCAGGGGGAAAGTGCATGCCGTCTTTGCCGTATCGTCTTGTTGCCGCCGCGATGATCCTGCTGCTGGGCTGGGCCGAGCCGGCCAGCGCCGCAGCTGCCATCGACGGCAAGAGCCTGGGTTTTCTGTGGGTGCTGCCTTTTGCCGGCATCCTGCTGTCGATCGCGCTGCTGCCGCTGCTGACACCCAATCTGTGGCATCATCATTACGGCAAGATTGCCGGCTTCTGGGCGCTGTGTTTCCTGCTGCCCTTTGGCCTGCGCGACGGCATGGGCGCGGCCGGCCATGCGCTGCTGGAAGTGGCGCTGCATGAATATATCCCCTTCATCATCCTGCTGCTGGCTTTGTTCACGGTGGCCGGCGGCGTGCGCATCACCGGCAATTTCAACGGCTCGCCCAGCCTGAATACCGGCATGCTGCTGGTTGGCACGGTGATCGCCAGCTGGATGGGCACCACCGGCGCCTCGATGCTGCTGATCCGGCCGCTGATCCGCGCCAACGACAACCGCAAGCATAATGTGCATGTGGTGGTGTTCTTCATCTTCCTGGTTTCCAATATCGGCGGCTCACTGACCCCGCTGGGCGACCCGCCGCTTTTCCTGGGTTTCCTGAAAGGCGTGAGTTTTTTCTGGACCGCGCAGCATCTGTTTATGCCCACCCTGGTGGCGACGGTGATCCTGCTGGGCCTGTTCTATGCCATTGACAGCTATTATTACCGCAAGGAAGGCATCACTCCGGCCGATCCGACGCCGGACAGCCCGATCGGCATGCAGGGCGGCATCAACCTGGTGCTGCTGATCGCCGTGGTGCTGGCGGTGCTGATGTCTGGCACCTGGAAGCCGGGGGTCAGCCTCAACCTGTTCGGCATAACGGTGGAATTGCAGAATCTGGCGCGCGACGCAGCCCTGCTGTTCATCACCGGCCTGTCGCTGAAGCTGACCGAGGCCGAAACCCGCGCCGGCAACGGCTTCACCTGGGGGCCGATCCTGGAAGTGGCCAAACTGTTTGCCGGCATCTTTGTTACCATCGTGCCGGCCATCGCCATCCTGCGCGCCGGCAGCGAGGGTGCGCTGGGCGGCCTGGTCAGTCTGGCCTCCAATGCCGATGGCAGCCCCAATAACCTGATGTATTTCTGGCTCACCGGCATCCTGTCGAGCTTCCTCGACAATGCGCCGACCTATCTGGTGTTTTTCAACATGGCGAGCGGCGATGCCGCCACGCTGATGGGGCCGCTGGGCGCCACGCTGGCGGCGATTTCCTGCGGCGCAGTGTTCATGGGCGCCAACAGCTATATCGGCAATGCGCCGAATTTCATGGTCAAGGCCGTGGCCGAGGAGATGAAGGTGAAAATGCCGAGCTTCTTCGGCTACATGGCCTGGAGCTGCTGCATCCTGCTGCCGATCTTTGCCCTGCTGACGCTGATCTTCTTCCGGCAATGAGGCCATGCAGGGTTGACGGAAACTGCCCCAGACGCCATTTAAGGGGTGTAAATTTCATGTAACTTTTTTTAATGCCGGGGGTTCCGATGAGCATTTTCACCTTTTTGCGCGTCGGCGCCTTGCTGCCTGTTCCGCTGCTGCTGGCCCTGCCGGCCGAGGCGGCCAGTGTGGATGGCAGCCAGCTCGGCCTGATCTGGGGCCTGCCCTTTGCCGGCATCCTGTTTTCCATCGCGTTGTTTCCGCTGCTGGCGCCGGCTTTCTGGCACCATCACTATGGCAAGATCGCCGCTTTCTGGGCGCTGAGTTTCCTGCTGCCCTTCACCTTGCTGCATGGCACTGGCACTGCCGCCCATGCCGTGCTGGAAGTGGCGTTGCATGAATACATTCCCTTTGTCATCCTGCTGCTGGCCTTGTTCACCATTGCCGGCGGCGTGCGTATCACCGGCAACCTGCATGGCTCGCCCGGGCTGAACACCGCGCTGCTGGCCGCCGGCACCATATTGGCAAGCTGGATGGGCACCACCGGCGCCGCCATGCTGCTGATCCGGCCATTATTGCGTGCCAATGACGACCGCAAGCATAATGTGCATGTGGTGGTGTTTTTCATCATTCTGGTGGCCAATGTCGGCGGCGCACTGACCCCGCTGGGCGACCCGCCGCTTTTCCTGGGTTTCCTGCTTGGCGTGCGGTTTTTCTGGACCGCCGAGGCCATGCTGCTGCCGATGCTGCTGCTCAGCCTGATCCTGCTGGCGGTGTTCTACGCGCTTGATGTCTACCTCTACAAAAAGGAAGGCACGGTGAAGCCCGACCGCACGCCGGACAGCCCGATCGGCATCGAGGGCGGCGTTAACGTGCTGCTGCTCGGCGGCGTGGTGGCGATGGTGCTGATGTCTGGCACCTGGAAGCCGGCGCAATCACTGTCAGTGTTTGGCGTCAGCGTTGCGCTGCCCAATCTGGCGCGTGATCTTGGCCTGCTGGCGCTGGCCGGCCTGTCGCTGAAACTGACGCGGGCCGAATCGCGCCAGGCCAATGGCTTTGACTGGGAGCCGATCCGCGAAGTGGCCAAGCTGTTTGCCGGCATTTTCCTCACCATCGTGCCGGTGATCGCCATCCTGCGTGCCGGTGAGGCCGGGGCGCTGAAGGCGGTGATCCAGCTTGCCTCCAATCCCGATGGCACGCCCAACAATGCGATGTATTTCTGGCTCACCGGCATCCTTTCGGCCTTCCTCGACAACGCGCCGACCTATCTGGTGTTTTTCAACATGGCCGGCGGCGATGCCCAGGCGCTGATGGGGCCGATGGCCAATACGTTGCTGGCAATCTCGGCCGGCGCGGTGTTTTTCGGCGCCGTCAGCTATATCGGCAATGCGCCGAATTTCATGGTCAAGGCCATCGCCGAACAGGCCGGCATCAAGATGCCGAGTTTCTTCGGCTATCTGGCCTGGAGCGTGCCTTTGCTGCTGCTGCCCTTCCTGCTCATCACCTGGCTGTGGTTCCTGTAGCGGTCAGGCCGGCGCCAAGGTAGACTTTGGCCGATTCGGGGCGATGCCGAATCGGCGCCCGCTCTGGATCACGGCTTCAGCCGGTAGTATTGAACCGGCAGGATACGATTGACCCAGCCGCAGGAGGGCCGAGCCATAGCCACGACCAAGAAGCCAAAAGCCGCCGACATTACCAAGCCGGCCGTGAAAGCCACCGCCGCGCCTAAGGCAGCGGCAAAAACCAGCGCCGCACCCAAGGCGGTGGCGAAAACCGCTGTGAAAAAGCCGGCGGCGGCCAAAAAAGCCTCGGCCGTCAAAAAAGCCCCGGTGGCAAAAAAAGCCCCGGCGGTGAAAAAAGCGGCGGTGCCCAAGGCACCGGCCAAGCCCAAGGCGGCCGTGAAACCCAAAGCCGCAGTGAAACCCAAGGACGCTGTTAAATCCAAGGAAGCTGCCAAGCCCAAAGCTGCCGCCAAGGCCAAGGCGCCGGCCAAGGCCGCTGCCGATCCGCACAAGCCGACAGCGGCGGTGGAAAAGCTGCACAAGCTGATCCTGAAATCGCTCGACGACGACAAGGCCGAGGAAGTGGTGTCGATCCCGCTGGCCGGCAAATCCTCGGTGGCGGATTACATCGTGGTGGCTTCCGGCCGCTCGTCGCGCCAGGTTGGCGCCATTGCCGAACATCTGGCGCAGCGCATCCTGGAGGCTACCGGCCACAAGGCCCGCATCGAGGGCAAGGGTGTGGGCGACTGGGTGCTGCTGGATGCCGGCGACATCGTGGTGCATATCTTCCGCCCCGAAGTGCGCGGCTTCTACCGGCTGGAAAAGATGTGGGGCGTGGATATCCCCGAGCCGGCCAATGTGATGGGGCCGGATATGGAGCAAGACGCGGGCTGACGTGAAGCTCACCATTGCCTGTATCGGCCGCGCCGGGCGGACCAAGCATGATGCCGCCCAGGCGCTGATCGAAGGCTATCGCGAACGCCTGCCCTGGCCGGTGACAATCCGCGAGGTGGAAGACAAAAAAGCCGGCGGCAGTGTGGCCGAGCGCAAACAGCGCGAAGCCGAACTGCTGCTGGCGGCCTGCCCCAAAGGCGCCTTGCTGGTGGCCTTGGACGAGCATGGCAAAAACCTGCCAAGCCGCGATTTCGCCGCCCAGCTCGGCCGCTGGCGCGATGGCGGCGAGGCCGAGATTGCCTTCCTGATCGGCGGCGCCGACGGCCTGGATGGCGCGCTGCTGGACCGGGTGCGGCTGAAAATCGCGTTTGGCGCCATGACTTGGCCGCATTTGCTGGCCAGGGTATTGCTGCTGGAACAGCTTTATCGCGCCTGGAGCCTGCTTAACAACCATCCGTATCACCGTGACTAGAGCATAACGCCATCATGACCGACCAAGCCAACAATGCCCGCCCTGTGGTTCTTTGCATCCTGGATGGCTGGGGGCTGCGCGACGACCCGACCGACAATGCCATTGCCCAGGCCACCCTGCCGACCTGGCACCGGCTGATGCAGACCCGGCCTTTTGCCCGGGTTGGCACATCGGGCCGCGATGTTGGCCTGCCGGATGGCCAGATGGGCAATTCCGAGGTGGGGCATATGAATATCGGCGCCGGCCGCATCGCCGTGCCGGATCTCGGCCGCATCGACAATGCGGTGGCCGATGGCAGCCTGGGCAACGTGCCGGCGATCACCGACCTGCTGGTCAAGCTGAAGGCGAGCGGCGGTGCGCTGCATATCCTGGGCCTGCTTTCGCCCGGCGGCGTGCATTCGCATCAGGATCACATCGCCGCACTGGCGCGTATCGGCACCGATGCCGGCCTGAAAGTGTGGCTGCATGCCTTCACCGATGGCCGCGACACACCGCCGAAAAGTGCGCTGGAATACCTGCGTGACTTCCGCGCCAGCCTGGCCGGCGCGGCGGTGGATTTTGCCACCCTGTCTGGCCGCTTCTACGCCATGGACCGCGACAAGCGCTGGGACCGCGTGGCCCTGGCCTATGGCGCCCTGGCGCTGGCCGAGGGACCGCGTGCCGCCAGCGCCGAAGCGGCGGTTGAGCAGGGTTATGCCGCCGGCTTGAGCGACGAATTCATCCTGCCCAGCGTGATCGGCGATTATGCCGGCATGCGCGATGGTGATGGCCTGATCATGGCGAATTTCCGCGCCGACCGCGCGCGTGAAATCCTGCAAACCCTGCTGGAGCCGCATTTTGATGCCTTCCCGCGCCCGCGCCAGCCGGCCTTTGCCGCTGCCATGGGGCTGACGGAATATTCCACCCAGCTAAACGACTATCTGACCACGGCCTTCCCGCCGCTGCGTTATCCCAACACGCTGGGCGAATGGCTCGCCAAGGCCGGGCGCAAGCAGTTGCGCATCGCCGAAACCGAGAAATACGCCCATGTCACCTTCTTCATGAATGGCGGCGAGGAAACCCCGTTCGCGGGCGAGGACCGCATCCTGGTGCCATCGCCGAAGGTGGCGACCTATGATTTGCAGCCCGAAATGTCGGCGGCGGAATTGACCGACAAGCTGGTGGCGGCGATCCAGGGCGGCGCTTATGACCAGATTATCGTGAATTATGCCAATCCGGACATGGTGGGCCATACCGGCTCGTTGCCGGCGGCGATCAAGGCGGCGGAAACCATCGATGCCTGCCTGGCGCGGCTGGAAGCGTCGGTGCTGGCGGCTGGCGGCGTGCTGCTGATCACCGCCGATCATGGCAATCTGGAGGAAATGCGCGATCCGGCCTCGGGCCAGGCGCATACCCAGCATACCACCAACCTGGTGCCGCTGCTGCTGGTAGGCCGCGAGGGCTATGCCTTGCAGGATGGCCGGCTGTGCGACATCGCGCCGACCTTGCTGCATTTCCTTGGCCTGGCGCTGCCGCCCGAAATGACCGGCCATAGCCTGGCCGTGCCCGGCAACATAGCCACTGCTGCGGAGATACAACAACGCCGTGCCTAAGCGCCTGATCCTGCTGCTATCGGGCCTGCTGGCCTGGAATGGCCAAGCGCTCGCCGCGCCCGATCTGGCGCGGCCGCAGCAGCAGCTTGAGGAAGTGCAGAAGCAGCTGAAGGAAAGCCGCGAGCGCCAGCGCGAACTGGACCGCGAGGGCGCCAAGCTGGCGCAGAAGGCCCAGGAATTGCGCCGCAGGCTGGTGCTGGCGGCGCGCAAGCTGCAAGCCCAGGAAGACGCGGTTTCACGCAGCGAGGAGCAGCTGGCCCTGCTGCTGGCCGAGGAAGCCAAGGCCGCTGCGGATTTTGACAGCCGGCGCGAGGAATTGGCCCAGACCCTGTCCAGCCTGGCGCGGCTGAGCCGGCAGCCGCCGGAAGCCATGGTGCTGGCGNNGCTGGCGCCGGGTTCGGCGCTGGACATGGTGCGGGCGAGCCAGCTTATCGCCGCCCTGGTGCCGGAGATCGAAAGCCGCGCCGCCAGCCTGAAAACCGAGCTGGAGCGGCTTGGCCGGCTGCGCAGCGGCATTGCCGCCGAACAACGCCAGCTTGGCGGCGCCATCGCCAAACTGGATGCCGAGCGGCGTGACCTGGAGCAGTTGCAGGCCGAAACCGCCGCCGAAGTGGCCCAGACCCAGGAAGAGCGCAGCGCCGAACGTGAGCGCGCCAGCCGCCTGGCCGGGCAGGCCAAGGACCTGCGCGCCCTGGTCGACCGCCTGCTGGAACAGGAAAAGCGCGAGGCCGAAGCCCGCGCCCGCGCCGCAAAAGAGGCGGAAAACCGGGGCAGGCGCCCAGCGCCCGGGCCAAATACCGGCCCCAACGACAATTACGCCGCGCTGGAAGGCAGCGCCGCCCTGCCGGCGCGCGGCCGGGTGGTGGGGCGTTATGGCGAGCAGGATGGCAGCGGCGTGGTGCTGCGCGGCATTCGCATCGAAACCCGCGGTGGCGGCCAAGTGGTGGCGCCGGCTGACGGCAAAGTGATGTTCGCCGGACCCTTCCGGGGCTATGGACAGCTATTGATAATCGCGCATGGCGGTGGATATCATTCATTGCTGGCTGGTTTCGGGCGCATTGACCGCGCCGTGGGCCAATCGGTACTGGCCGGCGAGCCGGTAGGCCGCATGGGCGGCGACGGTGCCAGGGATAATCCGAGGGATATTCCCAAGGATGCCTCTGGGCATGACGACAAGCCGGTTCTATATCTTGAATTGCGGCGCAAGGGTGAACCAGTGAACCCCCTGCCCTGGCTGGCCGCAGGCGACAGAAAGGTGAGCGGCTGACATGCGCAATTTCCTCCTCGGCGGCGTCTGCGCTTTTGCGCTGATGGGTTCGGTGGCGCTTTTTGCGGCGCCGAACAAGGTGGGTGGCCTGCAAAGCAGCGACACCTACAAGCAGCTCAATCTCTTCGGCGAGATTTTTGAGCGCGTGCGCAACGACTATTACAAGGAAACCAAGGACGAGCAGCTGATGGAGAATGCCATCAACGGCATGCTCACAGCGCTCGACCCGTATTCGATCTACATGCCGCCGCGCAGCTTCCAGGAAGCCCGCGTGCAGACCCGCGGCGAATTCGGCGGCCTGGGCCTGGAAGTGACCATGGAGAATGGCCTGGTCAAGGTGGTGTCGCCGATTGACGACACCCCGGCGCAGCGCGCCGGCATGCTGCCGGGCGATATCATCACCCATCTGGATGGCGATCCGGTGCTGGGCAAGACCTTGCAGGAAGCCATCGAGAAGATGCGCGGCGCGCCCAACAGCAAGATTGTGCTGACGGTGCGGCGCGGCTCGGATGCCAGCGCCAAGCCGCTGGATGTATCGGTGATCCGCGCCGTGATCAAAACCCGCGTGGTGCGCAGCCGGCGCGAGGATGACGTGGCCTATCTGCGCCTGTCTTCCTTCAACGAGCATACCACCCAGGACATGGTGGCGGCGATTGAACGGCTGAAGCAGGAAATCGGCCCCAATCTCAAAGGCTATGTGATCGACCTGCGCGACAATCCGGGCGGCCTGCTGGATCAGGCCATTTCGGTTTCCGACAGTTTCCTCAATCAGGGTGAAATCGTCTCGACCCGTTCGCTCAGGCCGAATGCCGATGAGGGCCAGCGCGTCAATGCCAAGCGCGGCGACGTGACCGATGGCAAGCCGATTGCGGTGCTGATCAATGGCGGCTCGGCCTCGGCTTCGGAAATTGTTGCCGGCGCCTTGCAGGATCATCATCGGGCCGTGCTGGTGGGCAACACCACCTTCGGCAAGGGTCTGGTGCAGACCATGATCCCGCTGGGCGAATTTGGCGGCATGAAGCTGACCACGGCGGGCTATTTCACGCCTTCGGGCCGCTCCATCGACAAGACCGGCATTGCGCCGGATGTGGAAGTGTGGAGCGACCGCGACCGCCAGATTGCGGCGGCGCTGAAAGCGCGGCGCGAATTGAACGGCCATCGCGAGACCGAGGATGAGGCAGCGGCGGCCAAGCCGGCTGAAACTGGCAAGCCGGCGGATGCCGGCAATCCGGCCACACCGACCGCGCCGGCCACCAGCATGAAGCCGGAAGAGGGCGCCCAGGATGTGGTGTTGCAGGCGGCGCTGGAATTGTTGCGCGCACCGCCGAAATCGACCGCCAAGAAGTGACGCTTCAGGCCGACCCGGAAGACCGCGCCCTGCCGCCGGCGGGCGAGCCGGGCCGGGCCGGCCTGCTCGGGCGCCTGCTGGCAACATTCAAGCGGCGGCGCCAGCAGCCGGCGGAGGATAATTTTGCCGACATGCTGCATCAGCAGGATGGCGGTGCCGGCCTGGATCCCGATGCCGATATGGGCGATCTGGGCGGCTATGGCGAGCCGATGGCCCCGCCGCCGCGCCGCGAAGGCTTCAAGCACAAGCTGGGCCGGGTTTTCAGCCTGATCGGCCTGGTGCTGTGGCCGAGTTTCCTGCGCGGCGACCTGCCGACCGTCAACCGCCGCCTGCTGGTGCTGGCCTGGACCTTGTTTCTCGGCGGCTTCATCAGCCTGATCGTGTGGCTGGCGGTGAGCAGCCAGTCGCTGGTATCGCTGCCCGGCTCGGAAGTGGTGATCGGCGTGTCGCGCCTGACCCTGCCGCCCGAAGCCAAACTGGCGCCGGAGCAGAAAGCCGGCGAGGGCCAGAGCAAACCGGCGGCCGACAGCGCCAATTACCTGCCCAGCGGCCTGCTGGTGGCACCCGACCCATTGCTGGTGGAAGCCACGCCGGCCGGGCAGATGCCAAAAATCGGCAGTGACGGCCGCCAGCCCTGGCGCGCCTATGCGCGGCCCTATGACGAACCGGCCGACCGGCCGCGCCTGGCGATTGTGCTGGGCGATCTGGGCCTGAACCAGACCCTGACCACCAAGGCTGCCGAATTGCTGCCGCCGGCAATCAGCTTTGCCTTCAATCCGCATGCGCCGAACCTGGCGCAGCAGGTGGAATATGCCCGCAGTCGCGGCCATGAAGTGCTGCTGCAATTGCCGATGGAGCCATTTGACTATCCGGCCAACGATCCGGGGCCGTATACCCTGCTCACCACCTTGACCGAAGGCGAGAATATGCGCCGGCTGGATTGGTCGCTGGCGCGGGTGCCGGGCTATATCGGCTTCACCAATTTCATGGGCGCGAAATACACCTCCAGCCCGGAACATATGCGTTATGTGGCGCAGACCCTGAAAAATCGCGGCCTGCTATTTGTGGATGCGCGCACCGCGCCGCGTTCGGTGGCGGCGCGCAGCGTGCGCGAGGCCGGCGGCGTTTATGCCATCGGCAACCGCCAGATCGACCAGCAGCCGACCGGGCCGGTGATCGAATCACGGCTGGAGGAACTGGAGCGGCTGGCGCGTGGCACCGGCGTGGCGCTGGGTTTTGCCCAACCCTATCCGATCACGCTGGACCGCCTGCTGGCCTGGAGTAAAACCATCGGCAGCAAGAGTATTGCGCTTGCCCCGGTTTCGGCCATCGTCAACCGCCAGACACCGGAGTGAAATAGCCATGAGCGAGCCTGTCCGTCCCTATCGCCTCGGCGTTGGCATTGCGCTGCTGAACGAAGCCGACATGGTGTTTGTTGGCCGCCGCATCGATCAGACCGCCGAAGCCTGGCAGATGCCGCAAGGCGGCATCGATCCGGGCGAAGACCCGCGCCAGACCGCGTTGCGCGAACTGGAGGAGGAGATCGGCGTGCCGCCGGCACGCACCGCGATCATCGCCGAAAGCCGCGACTGGCTGAGTTATGACCTGCCGCCCGAGCTGGCCGCCAAGGTGTGGAAAGGCCAGTATCGTGGCCAGAAGCAGAAATGGTATCTCTGCCGCCTGATCGGCGACGAGGATGTGATAAACATCCAGACCGCGCATCCCGAATTCGATGCCTGGAAATGGGCGCGCTTTTCCGACCTGCCCGATCTGATCGTGCCGTTCAAACGCCCGATCTACCAAGCCATCCTGGCCGAATTCAAAGGCTATGTGAAAACGTGAGCCCCATAGCATGAGCCCCATAGCATGAGCCAGCGCGGCGACATTCTGCTGCTGCACGGCGCCTTTGTTGGCGGCTGGGTGTTTGAGCGGCTGCGCGCCCAGCTCAGCCATCTGGGCTGGCGCACCCATGCCCCCGACCTGCCGCTGCATGGCCCGGAACAGGCCGGCGCCAGCCCGGATGCCGATCTGGCGCGGCACGGCCTGGCGGAATATCGCGAGGCCCTGGAAGCCGAGATTGCCCGCCTGCCGCAGAAGCCGGTGCTGATCGGCCATTCGCTGGGCGGCCTGCTGGCGCAGCAACTGGCGGCGCGTGACCTGTGCCGTGCCGCCATCCTGCTGGCCCCGGTGGCGCCCTGGGGTGTGCTGCCCGGCAGCCTGCATGAACTGGGCAGCGGGGTGAGCATGCTGGTACAGGGCGGCGCCATCTGGCGCAAACCGCTGCCGCCCGATGCGGCGCTGGCGGTGCAATATTCCATGGACAAGCTGCCGCCGGCCTTGCAGCGCGATGCCTGCACCCGGCTGGTGCCGGAATCCGGCCGCGCCATCTTCGAGGCGATGCTGTGGTGGCTCGATTGGCATGCCGCCAGCCATGTCAGTTTCCATCGTGTGCGCTGCCCGCTGCTGGTGCTGACCGGCAGCGACGATCAAGTGACGCCGGCCGCCACCGGCCGCGCCATCGCCGGCAAATATCCCGGCCGCGCGGTGTTTCGCGAAATGCCGGGCATGAGCCATTTCCTGTTTGGCGAACCACGCGAGACGGCCTTGTTCCAGGCCTGCGCCGACTGGCTGGCGGACTTGCCGCCAACGGAATAGAGCGTGCTACAACACGGCGACGCGCACGCCGCAGCCCAGCACCATATCCACGGTTTCGCCGTCATTGGCCAGCGGCAGCAGCACGGCATGAAAACGATGCCGTTCGGCTTCCACGATATAATCGTAGGTCATGTATTGCGGCTGGCGCGTGGTGACGGCGGCATCATATTGCGCCAGCAATTCGGCGCGGAATTCGGCATTGGCGATGGCATCCAGATAACGCCCGGTGAGATCGCTGCCATGGTAGAAATAGAATTCGGTGCCGAACAGGCGGTAGCGATAACGCAGCGCGCCGCCCTCACGCAGCACATCCACCAATAGCACGCGGCCGAGCAGAGTGCGGAAATCCAGCGGATCGATATCGGCCCGCGCCGGCAGCCGGCCATCACGCCCCTTGCCGCGCCAATACTGCACCAGGCTGGTGAGTTGCGGCTCCAGCTCCAGCGCCGGCACGGACTGGATATGCTTTGGCGTTTCCATCGCCACAGAGTAGCGCTAAGGCGATTCCGAATCGAGCGGCACGGCGCAGGTCAGCACCATATCCACCTTGCTGCCATCCTCGGCCAGCGGCAGCAGCGCAGCCTGGAAACGATGGCGGTGGCTATCAACGATATAATCATAGGCATAAAAGCCGGGCTTCCCTTGCGCCACCGCCAGGGCATAAACCTCCAGCAGATCGTCGCGGAAAGTCGGCTCGGCCACTTCATCGACCCATTTTCCGGTCATGTCGCGGTTATGATAAAATGTGTAGCCGGTGCCAAACAGGCGGTAGCGGAACCGCACCGGGCGGCCCGGATCAGTGGAGGGCGGCCCCTGATCCACCGCATCCACCAGCACCAGCCGGCCGAGCAGTTCCTTCAATTGCAGCGGATCAACGGCGGCGCGGCCGGGATAGCGCCGCGCGCCGGCCGATTGGCGCCAGAAAGCCAGCAGGCGGCGCAGGCGGGGATCAACTTCGGCTTCGGTGATGACAGTGAAATGGCGCGGCATGGGCCATTATACGCATAGGCCCGCAAGTAGATCAGCGGAAATCTTATCTATTCCGCCAGTTGAATAGCCAGCCGCCTTGTGCGCCATTGCAGCAGGCGCCAGCCCAAAGCGGCAAAAACCTGGCTGAACCGGCCCTGCGGATCAAAGCCGCAGGCTTTCAGCGCCATGCCGAGGCCGCGCTGGATATGGCCGAAGCGGTAAAGCCTGCTGGCGCGCCAGGCATAGGCGGCGCTTTCGCGGGCGCGGTCATAGCCACCCTGGCGGCCATTGCCGCACCAATAGGCCATGGCCAGTTCGTCATCCGAGGTTTCGTTGATGCGGCCCAGCGCAATGCGCAGCCGCGCCAGCCGGCTCATCGGCTGGCTCGCCTGATAACGTTGCAGATGATCCAGAAACAGCTTGAAATGGCGGAATTCATCGCCGGCAATCTTCGCCGCCACCAGTTTCAGCACCGGTTCCTGGGTGGCGTCGCGGATCGCGCTGTAAAAGCTGGAGGTGCCGCATTCCACCACGCAGCGCGCCACCAATTCGCCATTCAGGCTGCCACGCACGGAATCGGTCACATCCAGCGGCAGGCGGTAATGCGCCTGGAAATCCGCCATTGCCTGGGCCGGATCAAAACCCGGATCGGCAAGCTGGCACCAGCGCGCCAGGGCGCGGCCATGCTGCTCTTCCTCGATGCCCCATTGCCGCACCGCCGCCTGAAACGCCGGGTCATCGGCAAACACGTTGCAGAGATAGGTGACGTAATCCTCAGCGTTATGCTCCACCAGGGTGGCAGCCTTCACCGCACGCAGCAAATCCGCATCCACTTTTGAGGGATCAAAAAGCTGCCAGGGGATATCGTCGAGGGTCCAATGCCGCGCCATGGCTTGCTATTTAAACCGGGGTCATGAAAATGCAATCATTCTGGCCCTCTGAAAATTCCCCGGAAACCGGCATGCCGTCGCAATTCTACCATAATCCGCGTTGCTCAAAATCACGTCAGGCACTGGCTTTGCTGGCCGAACAGGGGGTCAGCCCGCAGGTGATCGAGTATCTGCGCCAGCCGCCCAGCGCCGCCGAGCTGGCTGCCATCGTGAAAAAGCTGGGCCGGCCGCTGCGCGATATCGTGCGCAGCAAGGAAGCCCGCGAAGCCGGCATTGATCTGGCAACGCTGGACGATGCCGGCCTGTTGCGCGCCTTGGCGGCGCATCCGGCGGCGCTGGAACGGCCGCTCTTTGTGCATGGCGCCAAGGCCGCCCTGGGCCGGCCGCCAGAGGCAGTGCTCGCCATCCTGTAGGAAGGGCGATAGCCATCCTGTAGGAAGGAATATAGAGTGCGTGCAAACAATTATAACGAAATGCCGCACGCCTCATGACCAATTCTGCCGCCAAAGCAGCCCCGCTGCGCGCCACTTTATCCACCTCGTCGCTGATCCTGCTGGCGCTGCTGACGCTGTTCTGGGGCCTGAACTGGCCGATCATGAAGCTGGCCCTGAACGAAATTCCGGTTTTCACCTTCCGCACCTTCTGCCTGGGCGGCGGCGCCATCGGCCTGTTTGCCATCGCCATCGCCATGCGCATGCCGCTGGGCATCCCGGCCGGGCGTTTCCGCCAGATGCTGCTGATTTCGCTGTGCAACATCACCGGCTGGAATGTGCTGGTGCTGTATGGCCTGGGCATGCTGCCGGCCGGGCGCACCACCATCATCGCCTTCACCATGCCGCTCTGGCTGGTGCCGCTTTCAGCCTATTTCCTGCATGAACGGCTGAATGGCTGGAAACTGGCCGGGCTGCTGATCGGGCTATGCGGCCTGGCGGTTTTGCTCGGCGGCGAATGGCAGGCGATGCTGGCCGCCCCGCTGGGTGTGGCCCTGGTGCTGGGCGCGGCAATTTCCTGGGCTTTCGGCACCATGCTGACCAAGCTGTATGCCATCCCGATGCCCAGCGTGCCGTTTGTCGGCTGGCAGATGGTGCTAGGCGGGCTGCCGATCATGCTGCTGGCGCCGATCTTCGAAACCGACCGCTGGCACAGCTATTCCGCCCTGGCCTGGGGCGCGGCGCTGTATAACGCCGTGATCTGCTTTGTGTTCTGCTATTGGGTGTGGAACCGGCTGGTGCAGGTGCTGCCGGCCCAGGTCAGCGGCCTGTCCACCCTGATGATCCCGGTGGTGGGGGTGTTCTCGTCCATGCTGATGCTGGGCGAGCAGCCGGGCTGGCCGGAATTCGGCGCTTTGGGCCTGATCACCCTGGCGCTCGGCGCGGTGCTCAAGCCGAGCCGTTGAGTAGGTCGCCCTATTTGCTAAACCGGAGCGCGGCGCCTTCCGGCCCGGCTTCCAGCCCCAGGCGATAGCCGGCGCTGGCGGCCAGATCGGCGGCATGGCGCGCCAGGGCGCCGCCGGGTTCCTCCACCGCCACATCGCTGAGCAGGCTGCCGGCCACATCATCGGGCAATTTGCTGGGCGTGCCTTCGGCGCGCACCCGCCATTCACCCTGCTGCACATCCAGCCGCAGGGCGCCGCCGCGCGGCAACGCCATCGCCATCACACTGAGGCCAAGCAGCAACGCCTTGGCCAGCGGCTTGGGCAGGCTGGCCGGCAGGCCGACCAGCGGCAAAAGCCGCACCCGGCCACCCTGGAAATAATCCCCCGCCACGCGGGCCAGATCGGCGCTGGCCATCGGCTCGTCCAGGCCGCCCGAAGCGCCCAAAGCCAGGCGGAAAAATGCCAGCCGGCGGGCGGCATCATTGGCGCTCTGGGCAATCAGCCTTATCGCTTCCTCGCGCATCGAGGCATCGGTTTCCTCGGCCAGCAATTCGGCGCCATTGGACACCGCACCAACACTGCCGGCGAGATCGTGGCACAATTTGGAGCAGATCAAGGCCACAAGGTCGATATCGCGCTGGGCGGTCATGCAGAATCCGGATCGTGGAGTTGCGGGCTGATTCTGTTTAAAGTGCCGCCCAGGCTTTCGCAATCACCCAGGCTTTCGCAAACAGGAGCGCCACCATGCTGGCACCATCGCCTTTTGCACCCGGCGATTGGGTGGAGAATCCGCAGGCGCCGGATTGGGGCACCGGCCAGGTGCAATCCGCCGTGGGGCCGCGTGTGACGGTGAATTTTGAACATGCCGGCAAGCGGCTGGTGAATATCAATGAAGTGGCATTGGTGCGGCTGCGCCAGCCGAAGGATTGAATGATGGGCTTGAGTGAGAATCCGGCGCTGGCGGCAGGCTTGCGCATGCTGGCGCAGCAGGCGGCGGATGCGATCATGCAGGTTTACGCCACGCCGTTTGAGAGCCGCGCCAAGGATGACCACAGCCCGGTGACCGATGCCGACGAAGCCGCCGAGGCAGTGATCCTGGCCGGCCTGGCGCAGCTTTGCCCGGGCGTGCCGGTGGTGGCCGAGGAATGCGCCGCGCGCGGCGAGATTCCGGCCATCGGCAATGGCCCGTTCTGGCTGGTTGATCCGCTGGATGGCACCCGCGAATTCATCAAGCGCAATGGCGAATTCACCGTCAATATCGCGCTGATCGAGCAAGGCCGGCCACGGCTGGGCGTGGTGCTGACCCCGGTGGATGGCCGCGCCTATCTGGGCACACCGCGCGGCGCGCGGCGCTTCCGCGATGCCGCCGATCAG
>DLGP01000132.1:4023-4489 GCA_002482765.1 Alphaproteobacteria bacterium UBA7691 | reverse complement strand
GGCGGCGTTTCGCGGCCAGGTCGCCGGCACGGTGCGGATCAATGCGCCGCGCCTGGGCGCTGCCTTGCTGGTGCGCGAGGTGCTACCGCTGATGGCGCAGCGCTTTCCCGAGGTGACGGTGGATGTGGTGGTGGAGGGAAGGCTGGTCGATATCGTGTCGGGCGGCTTTGATGCCGGGCTGCGGCTGCTGGACTCAATCCCGCGTGACATGATCGCGGTGCCGTTTGGTCGGCCGCTTGGCTTCATCTGTGTTGCCGCACCGGATTATCTGAAACGCGCCGGGCTGCCGAAAACCCCGGACGACCTGATGCGCCATCGCTGCATCGGCCATCGGCTGCCGGGGCCGGGCGGCAAACTCTATCGCTGGGAATTTGAGCGCGCCGGGCAGGCGCTGGTGCTCGATGCGCCGGCCAGCCTGATCCTGGATGATGAGGAATTGATGGTGGAGGCGGCGGTGAACGGCATC
>DLGP01000132.1:0-3996 GCA_002482765.1 Alphaproteobacteria bacterium UBA7691 | reverse complement strand
CGGCATCGGCATTGCCTATGTGGCGAATGCCGCCGCCGCTGCTGCGCTCAAGGCGAAGCAGTTGCGCCAGGTATTGGCTGACTGGATGCCGGCGGAAGAAACCGTGGCGCTCTATTATCCCGGGCATCGCAGCGTGCCGCCTGCTTTGCGCGCCTTCCTGGATGTGGTGCGGGAGATCAGCCGGGGCCGCCGCAGCGGCCCCGCCGTAGCGTAGCGGCTTTACTGCGCCGCGATCTTGTCCTGCGTCTTGGTGTCAAAATCGCTGGCATCATGGCGTTCGTGCAACTGGCTGGCCGGATCGCCGAAGGCGCGGTTGACCATGCGGCCACGCTGCACCGCCGGGCGGTCCTTGATCGCATCGGCCCAGCGCAGCACATGCTTGTATTCATGCACTGACAGGAACGTGGCGGAATCGCCGTAGAGCCAGCCTTTCACCAGGCCGCCATACCACGGGAATACCGCGATATCGGCGATGCTGTAGCTATCGCCGGCGAGATAGGCGCTTTCGGCCAGGCGACGATCCAGCACATCCAACTGGCGCTTGGTTTCCATGGCGAAGCGGTCGATGGCATATTCGATCTTGATCGGCGCATAGGTGTAGAAATGGCCGAAGCCGCCGCCGAGATAGGGCGCGCTGCCCATCTGCCAGAACAGCCAGTTCAGGCATTCGGTGCGGCCGGCATGGTCGCTGGGCAGGAAGGCGCCGAATTTTTCCGCCAGATAAAGCAGGATGGCGCCGGATTCAAACACCCGCACCGGCTCCGGCCCGGAGCGATCCAGCAAAGCCGGAATCTTGGAATTTGGGTTCACCTGCACAAAGCCGCTGCCGAACTGGTCGCCATCACCGATCTTGATCAGCCAGGCATCGTATTCGGCGCCTGTATGGCCGAGCGCCAGCAATTCCTCCAACAAAATTGTGACTTTCTGGCCGTTCGGTGTGGCCAGTGAATAAAGCTGCAACGGATGCTGGCCCACCGGCAATTCCTTGTCATGCGTGGCACCGGCAATGGGGCGGTTGATACTGGCGAAATGGCCGCCGCTCGGCTTGTTCCAGGTCCAGACCTTGGGCGGGGTATAATCGGCGGAATCAGTCATGCAGTATCTCCGGGGCGGGGGTGAAAACTCAGCCTGATATAGGGCAGCGACTTGGGATTCGGATAGCCCAGGGCGAGGGGGTATTCAAATTAGTGTTGACTAATCAATTAGTGTTGGCTAATCTGATTCCATGATCGAAGCAGCCCCCATCACCAACATCATGCGCGCCCTGGCCGACCCGACCCGGCGGGCCGTGTTTGAGCGCGTGGCCGGCGCCGAGGAAATCAGCGTTGCCGAATTGACGCGCGGCAGCGGCGTGACCCAGGGCGCCATCTCGCAGCATCTGAAAGCCCTCAAGCAGGCCGGCCTGGTGGCCGAGCGGCCGGAGGGGCGGCATGTGTATTACCGCGCCCAGCCCGATGGCCTGGCGCCGCTGGTCGACTGGATCGGCCATTACCGCGCCTTCTGGCGTGATCGCCTGGATAATCTGCGTGATGTTCTGAAGGATATAGACCCATGACCAGCACTTTGGCCGAGGCGGCCGTTACCCAATCCATCGTCATCGACGAAGTGTTTCCGCATGCGCCCGAGGTGATCTGGCAGGCACTCACCGATGGCCGGCTGATGGCGCGCTGGCTGATGCAGGCCAGCGGCTTTGCCCCGATTGTCGGTACGCGCTTCACCTATCAAACCACGCCGGCCGGCGCCTGGGATGGCACCATCCAGTGCGAGGTGCTGGAGGTGCTGCCGTTGCAGCGCTTTGTCTATGCCTGGCGCAGCGGCGATGCCGGCAATGCCGGCTATGGCGCACCGCTGGATACGGTGGTCAGTTTCACGCTCACCCGGGTGGAACTCGGCACCAGGCTGCGGCTGGAACATGCCGGCTTTGTGCTGCCGCGCAACAGCACCGCCTATACCAATATGGGCAAGGGCTGGACCGCCTGCATGGCCAAGCTGGACGGCGTGGCCAAGACACCGGACTGAGTTTTCGCAAATTCGGATTTTTCCCTGTTGCAGCGATCGGCGCGGCAACGGACGGGCGCTCTTTGCCCACAAGCAACGGAGGCATGAAAGATGGACAAGCAGCCTATGGTATCGCGCAGCGGCACGCGCCAGGAATGGCTGGCGGCGCGGCTGGATTTGCTGGCCGCCGAAAAGGAACTGACCCGGCGCAGCGATGCCCTGGCGCAGCAGCGTCAGGCCTTGCCCTGGGTGGCGCTGGACAAGCCCTATCAGTTTGACACCGAAGCCGGCAGCGCCTCGCTGGCCGAGCTGTTTCAGGGCCGCTCGCAATTGCTGGTGTATCATTTCATGTTCGGCCCGGATTATGCCGCCGGCTGTCCGTCCTGTTCGATGGTGGCTGATGGTTTCAATGGCTTCACCGAGCATTTGGCGCAGCATGATGTGATGCTGTGGGCGGTGTCGCGTGCGCCGTTGCACAAGCTGCTAGGCTTTCGCCAGCGCATGGGCTGGCGCTTCCCCTGGGCTTCCTCGGCGCCGTGCGATTTCAACGCCGATTTCAATGTCTATTTCACCGAGGCGCAACAGCAGAGCGGCACGGTGAACTACAATTTCAGCAATGCCGGCCATGCCATGGATGTACTGCCGCCGCCGGTGTTGGAAATCGCCGCCGGCTGCGGCACCGATGGCGCCACCTTCATCCAGGATCGTCCCGGCCTCAGCGCCTTCGTGCTGCGCGATGGCGTGGTGTATCACACCTACTCGGCCTATGCGCGCGGCCTGGATGCGATGTGGGGCGCCTATCAATGGCTGGATCGGGCGCCGCTCGGCCGCAATGAAACCGGCATCTGGTGGCGCCGCCGCGGCGAATATGCCGCTGCACCTGCTGCTGCATCCTGCTGCGCCTGAAAAGGGAGTTCTGCAATGAGCAAAGCCTATACCGGCGGCTGCGCCTGTGGTGCGATCCGCTATGAGATCACCGCGAAACCGATTTTTTCCAACCATTGCCAATGCCGCGATTGCCAGCAGGTCAGCGGCACCGGCCATGGTTCCTACATCACCTTCGCCAATCGCGCTGATGTGACATTGCAAGGCCAGGCAACGTTGTGGGATCGGGTTGCCGATAGCGGCCAGGTGAAAAGCCATGGCTTCTGCCCATCCTGCGGCTCGCCGGTTTATCTCACCTTCGCGGCGATGCCGGCCTTGTTCACCATCCATGCTGCCAGCCTGGACCAGCCGGAGCGTTTCCGTCCGCAACTGGTCACCTATGCCATACGCGGCCATGCCTGGGATCATCTCGATCCGGCTTTGCCGGCATGCGAAAAGATGCCGCCGGCAGCGTGAGCCGAAATAACAAAAACCGGGGCCGGTCGATGGCAGGCTGTTGCTGCGTCGCGCCGGCTGCCGCATATAATGCCGGCAGGGCGGCGGGACGGATAAATATGATGCACTATCGTTGGGTGATCGTGGCGGCGGGCGCAGTGCTGGGTTGCGCGGCGATTGGTGCGATGTTTTCGCTGCCGGTCTTTCTGCAAAGCATCGCCCGCGATACCGGCTGGTCGGTGGCCGGCATTTCCACCGCGATGACCCTGGGCTTCCTGGCCATGGCGCTGGGCAGCATGGCCTGGGGCCATCTCTCGGATCGGATCGGGCCGCGCCCGGTTTTGCTGCTCGGCACGCTGATGGTGGTGGGTGGCCTGGCTTTGGCCAGCCAGGCGCTGGCCTTGCTGCTGTTTCAACTGCTGTTCGGCTTGGTGGTGGGCGCCGGCACGGCGGCGATCTTCGCGCCGATGATGGCCTGTGTCACCGGCTGGTTCGACACCCAGCGCAGCCTGGCGGTATCGCTGGTTTCCGCCGGCATGGGCGTGGCGCCGATGACCATGGCGCCGCTGGCGGCCTGGCTGGTGGCGCAGGTGGATTGGCGCAGCGCCATGTTGCTGATCGCAGCCTTGGCGGCGGCGCTGATGCTGCCGGCTGCCTTGCTGGTGCGGCGGCCGCCGG
>DLGP01000113.1:18893-30021 GCA_002482765.1 Alphaproteobacteria bacterium UBA7691 | reverse complement strand
GTCGATCCGATGCTGGCGACCGGCAACTCCGCGGTCGCCGCGCTGGACCGGCTCAAGGAAACCCGGCCGCGCTCGATCCGCTACGTGTGCCTGGTCGGCTGTCCCGAAGGCGTCGCCAACCTGCGCAAGCATCATCCCGATGTGCCGGTCTTCGCCGCCGCGATCGACAGCGGATTGAATGATCACGGCTATATCGTGCCTGGCCTCGGCGATGCCGGAGATCGCTATTTCGGCACGAAATAGTCATCGCGTCGGAAACGCGCACGGTTCAGGATTGCGAATCCCGGCTTTCACATATCGTGCTTGGTCAACTCGTAGCCGCGGCTTTGGTATTGCTTCCAGCGGCGGCGTGAACCGTCGCGTTCGGCCGGGTCGGCGGCGACGACCTCGAGGATGCGGGCGTGGTTGCCGAAGGCGCATGCATCACGCAGGTTGATCGCCAACGGACGATCCTCGACCTCGATGCCGGGCGGCACGATCAGCACGGCGGTGATCGCATCATCGTCATCACCGGCAATCTGGTGCGGGATGAAGGCGTCGTCGGAAAAACTCCACAAGCGCTCGTCGATTTCCTCGGCCTGATCCTGCGAACGGGCGAGGATCACGGTTGGCTGCTCGCTGGCAAACGCCTTGCGCGCCAGTTCGCAGACCAGCAACAGCGGTTCCTCGCGGAAGCGCGGTTTGGCGATCAGGTAGAAGTCGGCGCGTGGCATCGGCTCAAAGCGTGGCAGGTGCCGGAGCGCCGGGTTGCAGCAGGGCCATCAGCGTCGAGCCAACGGCCGAGGTCAGGGCAAGGGCGAAAATCAGGCCGAAAAACCGCAGGATCGGGGCCAGGCGAGCGCCTTCCGCACGCGTCTTGTAGAGATAATAGGGGACGAATACGGCAGCGAGCAGGATGATGCCGACGTTCAGCCAGGTCGGCCGTCGGATATCCAGCGCGGCACTGTCGGCCTGCAGCCAGCGGAAGCCGAGCACAAACAGGAGGACGTTTGCGGTCAACTGGATGCCCAGCGGCAGGCCGGCTTCCGCCGCATTTGGCGCGATCGCAGTGACGACGATGCCGGTTGCCAGCGAGACGCCGAACATCGCGGCGATCGCCGTCGCCTTCTGCCGCTGCCAGCGTTCCTGCATTTCGGCCATGCGCAGCGATCGATCAGGTACTGGGTGAGCAGCGGCACGGGACGGCCGGTGGCAAGCCCCTTGCGGCCTTCGTTCCAGGCGGTGCCGGCGATATCCAGATGCGCCCAGCGATAACCCGTGGTGAAGCGCGAGAGGAAGCAACCGGCGGTGATGGCGCCGCCGTACTTGCCGCCGAGGTTGGTGAAATCGGCAAACACCGAATCGAGCGCGCTCTGGTAGTCATCCCACAACGGCAGGCGCCAGGCGCGGTCGAGGGCGCGATTGCCCGCATCGAGCAGTTCGTTGGCGAGTTCGTCGTCCTGGGTCATCAGGCCGCTGGCGTATTTGCCGAGGGCGACCACGCAGGCACCGGTCAGCGTGGCGGCGTCGATGATCACCTGCGGCTCGAACTTCTGCACATAGGTCAGCGCATCGCAGAGGATCAGGCGGCCTTCGGCATCGGTGTTGAGCACTTCGATGGTCTGGCCCGACATTGAGGTGACGATATCGCCCGGGCGCTGGGCATTGCCATCCGGCATATTCTCCACCAGCGCCACCACGCCGATCACATTGGCCTTGGCCTTGCGCCCGGCCAGCGCAGCCATGGCGCCGATCACCGCGCCGGCGCCGCCCATATCCCACTTCATCTCCTCCATGCCGGCCGAAGGCTTGATCGAGATGCCGCCGGTATCAAAGCAGACCCCCTTGCCAACAAAGGCCACCGGCTTGTCGGCCTTCTTGCCGCCCTGCCACTGCATTACCACCAGCTGCGATTCGCGCACCGAACCCTGGCCGACGCCGAGCAGCGCCCCCATGCCAAGCTTCTGCATCTGCTTTTCGCCCAGCACTTCCACCTTCACGCCCAGCTTGGCCAGCTTGCGGCATTCATCGGCCAAGGTTTCCGGGTAGATCACATTGGCCGGCTCGCTCACCAGATCACGGGTCAGCGTGACACCATCGGCCAGGGCGGCCAGCGGCTGATAGGCCTTCTTGGCCGCAGCCAAGGCCTCGCTCAGCACCGTCACCGTCTTCAGCGAGGGCTTTTCATGCTCCTTGCGCGTAGTGCGGTATTTGTCGAAGCGGTAGCCGCCAAGCCGGGCGCCCAAAGCGGCGCGGGCCGCTGCCTCTGCCGCCTCGGCCTTGGCGCCGGGCGGCAAGTCGGCGGCGATAAACAGCGCGGTTTCGCCGGTTGCCGTGATGCGCTTGACGGCTTCGCCGGCCACGGCTTCCAGCGCCTCGGCCTTGATGTCGGCGGCTTTGCCCAGGCCGGCAATCAGCACGCGGCTGAAACCGCCGCCCGGCCCCACCAGTTCAAGCCATTGCCCGGCACTGCCCTTGAAGCGCGGCGCACCCGCCTGGGCGCGCGCCAGAGCGCCGCCCAGCGCCTTGTCCAGAGCCGCGCCGAACGGGCTCAGCTTGGCTTCGTCGGCGGCCAGCACAACCAGGGCACCCTGCTTCGGGCGGGCAAGAGCGGCAAAGTCGATTTTCATGGATTTTCCCAACAGCGAGTCAGAGGATAACAGCCCGCAGTATAGCGGCGGCGGGGCAGCCGGATCAATCGCGTGCCGGCCCCCTTCCGGGGTCGCGGAAGGTGGCGTAAGCACCGGAAATGGCTATACTCCCGGGCCATGCGGGGCATCACCCAATATATCATGCGCCAGATTGCCTGGCCGCTGCTATTTGCGACGCTCACCCTGGCCGGGGTGATCTGGCTGACGCAGTCTTTGCGCTTCATTGACCGCATCGTGAACAACAACCTGTCGATCGGGTCGTTTTTCTATCTCACCATGCTGGTTCTACCCGGCGTTACCGCTATCATCCTGCCCATCGCGGCCTTCTGCGCCACGCTCTATGCCTATAACCGCATGGCCGGCGATTCCGAATTGATCGTGCTGTCTGGCGCCGGTTTCAGCCGTCTCAGCCTGACCCGGCCGGCCTGGATGATCGCGGGCGGCCTACTGGTGGTGCTTTATGTCATCGGGCTGTTTCTGGGGCCGCTGAGCGCCCGCACTTTGCGCACCACACAATTTGAATTCCGCACGGCATTGGCCGGCATGGTGATCATGGAGGGCGTGTTCAACACGCTGTCAAACAACCTCACGGTCTATGTGCGCGAACGCAATGCCGTTGGCGAAATGAAGGGTATCCTGGTGCATGACAGCCGCGACACCACGCGGCCGGTAACCATGATGGCGGAACAGGCCATGCTGGTGCTGACGCCGCAAGGGCCACGGCTGGTGATGGCGAATGGCAATCGTCAGCAGGTGGAGGCCGGCCGGCGCTCGCTTAGCATTCTGTATTTCGATACCTACAGCCTCGACCTCAACGCCTATGCCAAGCAGGAAACCGAAGGCTGGCGCGAGCCATCAGAGCGGTATCTGCACGAATTATTCTGGCCCAACCTGAACGACCCCGACGATGTGGCCAACCGCAACAAGCTGTTTTCCGAAGGCCATCGCCGGCTGGTGGCGCCGCTTTACACCCCGGCGCTGATGATGATCGCCATTGCTGGCGTTATCGGCGGCCGTTTCAACCGGCGCGGCCAGGGCCTGCGCCTGCTGGGCGCTGCCGGTGCCGCCATCCTGGTGCAATTGGTCAGCCTGGGCGTGGCACAGGCGGCGGCGCGCAGCCCGCTGCTGATCCCGCTGATGTATCTGGCGCCGCTGCTGTTTCTGGGCAGCGCGTTATGGCTGCTGCGCGAACCGTTTGCGGCTACATCCAGTGCAGAACCTACTGCTGCGGCAGGTGCTGCCTGATGCGGATTTCCTGGACCCTGGCACTTTATCTCGGCCGGCATTATCTCGCGGCCATCGCCACGGTATTTGCCGTGCTGGTGGTGCTGGCCTACAGCTTTGATACGGTGGAATTGCTGCGCCGTTCGGCCAATCGCGCCGAAGCCGGCATTGATACAGTTTTCGCCATGTCGTTGCTGCGGCTGCCCAACCTGTCGATCAAGCTGATCCCGTTTGCCGCGCT
Source organism: Alphaproteobacteria bacterium UBA7691 (assembly GCA_002482765.1). Taxonomy (GTDB): domain Bacteria; phylum Pseudomonadota; class Alphaproteobacteria; order Ferrovibrionales; family Ferrovibrionaceae; genus Ferrovibrio. Next base: position 25,926 of record DLGP01000113.1, on the reverse strand, counting down.
GTTTGGCGGCATGCTGGCGCTGAGCCGGCTGACACGCAGCCAGGAACTGACCGTCACCCGCTCAGCCGGCGTATCGGTGTGGCAGTTCCTGGCGCCGGCCCTGGTGCTGGCCATGCTGATCGGCAGCTTTGTCATCACCATCTATAATCCGCTATCGGCCGCCTTACTGTCGCGCTATGAAGCCATTGAGGCGCGTGTGCTGCGTGGCCGCGCCAGCATGATGGCGGTATCCAATACCGGCCTGTGGCTGCGCGAGGCCGATGCCCAGGGCCAGATTGTGGTGCATGCGCTGCGCGTGGCGCAGCAGGGCGTGGAATTGCGCGATGTGATCCTATTCTACTATGAAGGCACGGATCGTTTTGTGAAGCGGGTTGATGCCAGCGAAGCCTATCTGCGCAATGGCTATTGGGAATTGAAGAACGCCACCACCAGCTATACCGACCGCGCCGGCAGCTTTGATGATATCCTGCATGTGCCAACCACGCTGACCTTCGACCGCATCCAGGACAGCTTCGCCTCGCCCAACACGATCCCGTTCTGGCAGTTGCCGGCCTTCATCGCCACGTTGGAACATGCCGGCTTCTCCGCCCTGCGCCACCGGCTGCATTTCCACACATTGCTGGCAGCACCCTTTCTGCTTTGCGCCATGCTGCTGATTGCCGCCAGTTTTTCGCTGCGCCTGACTAGGCGCGGTGGCGTCGGCATGATGCTGGGACTCGGCGTCGGTGTTGGCTTTCTGCTCTATTTCACCATCGAACTGGTGCAGCCTTTTGGCCTCAATGGCACATTACCGGTGCCGCTGGCTGCCTGGGCGCCCACCGGCATCTGCCTGATGCTGGGCCTGTCCATGCTGTTCCATCTGGAAGACGGTTGAGCCTGATGTCCTTCTGCCGCCAATTATTCGCTCTTGGGCTGGGCCTGGCGCTGATGGCCGGGATCAGTGTGCCTGCCGCAGCACAGCAAGTTAGCAGTCCCACCAATGAACCGGTGCTGCTAACTGCCAATAACCTGCGCTACGATCAGAATCTGGGCATCGTCACCGCCGAGGGCAATGTCGAAATGGCTCAGGATGGCCGCACATTGCTGGCCAACCTGGTGAGCTATTCCGAACGCGATGGCAAGGTGACGGCCTCGGGCAATGTCAGCATCATGGATGCCGATGGCACTGTGCTGTTCGCCGATTACCTTGAACTGACCGACAACCTGCGCAACGGCTTTATCCGCGATATCAGCCTGTTGCTGAGCGACAATTCACGCGCAGCCGCCGCCAGCGCCACCCGCACAGGCGGCAACAAGATTGTGATGAACAAGGCGGTCTACACGTCCTGTTCACTTTGTGCCGCGGACCCGACCCGGGCGCCACTATGGCAACTCAAAGGTGATCGGGTGGAGCATGACGAGGCGGCACAGGAGATCACCTATCGTGACGCCACGCTGGAACTATTTGGCGTGCCGATCCTGTACACGCCGTATTTCAGCCATCCCGACCCGACCGTGAGCCGCAAAAGCGGTTTCCTGGCGCCCAGCATCAGCACCAACAATTATTTCGGCGGCCTGCTGCGCACGCCCTACTATTACGTTATCGACGACAACGCCGACCTGACCCTGACGCCACAATATTCGCGCAAGGAAGGCGCATTCCTGATGGGTGAATATCGTCAGCGCACGGCACGCGGCGAAATGCGCCTGGACGCCTCGGTCACCCGCAGCCATGAGCGCGATGCCGTTGGCAATCGGGCCGATGACGAATATTTCCGTGGTCATGTGCGCGCCGATGCGGCTTTCCGCAACGCCGCCGATCTGACCTATGGCTTCAACATCTTCCGCAGTTCAGATGATACCTATCTGTCGCGCTATCAGATTCCGGATCGCGGCAACAACACGCTGACCAGCCGATTGTTCGCCGAGAATATCAGCAACCGCAATTTCCTCGCCGCCAATGCCTACAGCTTCCAGGGCCTGCGCTCCACCGATGTGCCCGGCCTCAGCCCAACCGTGCTACCGCTGCTGGATTACTCCATGGTCGGCCAGCCTGGCGCCTATGGCGGACGCTGGGCCATGGATGCCAGCCTGGCAGCCCTTTACCGGCCCGGCGGCACTGACAGCCGACGCCTGTCCACCACCTTCTCTTGGTCGCAGCCATATTTCGCCCCGTCAGGCGAGGTCTATACCGCCACGGCACAGATCAAGGCCGATGGTTACTGGCTCAACGAATTGCAGGACCGCCCCTTCCTGCTCACCGGCGAGGAAGATACCCGCTTCAGTGGCCGCGTGATCCCCTTGGTGGCGCTGGATTGGCGCTATCCGCTGGTGCGCGATAGCGGCACGATCCGGCAGCTTATTGAACCCATTGTCGGCGTTGTGCTGGCACCCTATGGCGGCAATCCGAGAGCAATCCCGAACGAGGACTCGCTCAGTTTTGAATTCGACGAGACCAACCTGTTCAGCTTCAATCGTTTTCCAGGCACTGATCGCGTCGATGGCGGCCCAAAGCTGAATTACGGTTTACGCACCGCTGTCTATGGCAGCCGTGGTGGCTATTCAGAAGTGCTGATTGGGCAATCACTGCGCGCCCGTAGCGACGATACATTCGGCCCCGGCACCGGGGTGAGCGACCAGCTTTCCGATGTGGTTGCCCGCATAACAATAGCGCCGAACGAGAATTTCTCTTTTTCCAATCGCCTGCGCCTGTCTCCAAACAGCAAATCCGATATACAGCGGCAGGAAATCAGTATGTCGGCTGGGCCGCAGGCTTTACGCATGATTGTAACCTATGCCGACTTGGCAAATTCGTCATTCGACAGCGCTTTGGGCGAACGTGAAGCGGTAAGCGCCGTACTCAAGGCCCAGTTGGGGCAATATTGGAGCATGGAGGGCCGACATATCCGCGACCTGGGCGAGCGTGGCGGCTCGCTACTGAACTTCCTCGGATTGCGCTATACTGACGAATGCTTTGATATCATGCTGTTCGCCGAACGCACCTTCACGGTGAACCGCGACATTCAGCCCGCCACTACGGTAGGCATGCGCTTCACCCTCGCCAACTTCAATTGAGCCGGAAGCAAAGATGCGCCGATTGATCGCCATACTCCTTCTCGCCATTGCCCAGCTAGGCCTTGCCCAGACATTGCAGCCGGCCAGGGCACAGGATGGCAGTTTGCGCATTCTCGCCATTGTTAATGACGAAGTGGTTTCGGTGCGCGATGTGGCGGAGCGCATGCGCATGACGCTGCTCACCACCGGCATTCCCAATACACCGGAAATCCAGCGTCAATTGCGCGAACAGTCGCTGCGTGTGTTGGTTGATGAACGGCTTTACATGCAGGAAGCCAAAAGGCGCAACTTTACTTTGCCGCAGGAAGAGATCGACCGCGCCGTCGAGAATATCGAGCGGCAGATGAATGTTCCAGCGGGTCGCTTTGAGCAGGCCGTGCAACGCATGGGACTCGACCCGAAAGCCTTCATCGAGAATATCCGGGCCAATCTGACCTGGGGCCGTTTGGTGCGTGGTCGCTACTTCTCGACGAATACGATTACCGAGCAGGAAGTGGATGAAGCTGTGGAACGGCTGCGCGCTCGCGCCGGTCAGACCGAGGAATTAGTCTCGGAAATCCTGATCCCGGTGGATAGCCCGGACCAAGAGGAGAGCGCCAAGCGGACTGCCGAGCAAGTGCTTGAGCAATTACGTACACGCGGCAATTTTTCTGCCCTGGCCCGACAGTTCAGCCGTGGTCCGACGGCTGCCAATGGCGGCGATATCGGCTGGGGGGCACGCGGCACCCTGCCGGACGAGCAGGAGGAAGCGCTGGCCAAGCTGGAGCGTAATAGTTTCAGCGATCCGATACGCTCCACCGGCGGCTATTACATCTTCGGCCTGCGCGACCGCCGCCGCGTGGCGGAAGCTTCAGCGCAGGATATCAAACTGACCTTGAGCCAGATCATGATCGGTCTGGCGCCGAATGCGCAGGCGGCAGAAGTGGAAACCGCGATGGCGCTGGCCCGCACCGTGCGCGAAAGCATCAGCAAATGCGAAGATGTGGAACCGCTGGCAAAGGAATTGAAAGCCCAGGGTTCGGGCAGTCTCGGCACCGTGCGGCTGGCGGACCTGCCGGAGAATTTCCGCAATGCGGTGAAGGATGTGCAACCCAACGAAACATCGCAGCCGGTGGCCACACCGCGCGCCGTGCATATCTTCACCGTTTGTGAGCGCGATGAGCCGAAAAGCGGCATCGATCGCACTCAGGTGCGTAACAGCATCGCGCAGCAGCGCATTGCGCTGATGAGCCAGCGCTATTTGCAGGATTTGCGCCGTGACGCCACAATCGAGTTCCGCTGACCCGGCAGCGCCACTCGCCCTCACCATGGGCGAGCCGGCCGGCATCGGCGGCGAGATCACGCTGAAAGCTTGGCAGCAACGCCACCATGCCAGGCTTTCGCCTTTTTTTCTGCTTGATGATCCGGCCCGCCTGAAGGCTTTGGCGGCGCAGCTTGGCTGGGATGTGCCGCTGGCAATAATCGACATACCGGATCAGGCCGCCGCCTTGTTTGACAATGCCCTGCCTGTGCTGCCGCTGGCTTTGGCCGCGCCAGTGCGCGCTGGCCAGCCGGATGCAGCCAATGCGCCGATGGTGATCGCCGCCATCACCCAGGCCGTGGCGCTGGCGCAAACTGGCGCTGCCGGCGCTGTGGTGACCAATCCGATCCACAAAGCCGCGTTATATGGCGCCGGCTTCAAATATCCCGGCCATACCGAATTTGTTGCCGCGCTTTGTGGTGATGCCGAGGTGGCGATGATGCTGGCATCGCCGCAATTGCGCGTGGCGCTGGTGTCGATCCATGTTTCGCTGCGCCAGGCCATCGAAACGCTGAGCAGCGACGGCATCCTGCGCATCGCGCGGATCGCAGCCAAGGCCTTGCAGCGCGATTTCGGCATAGCGCGGCCACGGCTTGGCATTGCCGGACTTAATCCGCATGCCGGCGAGGCCGGCAGCATGGGGCATGAGGATGCCGCCATCGTGGCGCCAGCCGTGGCGCAACTGCGCGCCGAAGGCATCGATGCCTTTGGCCCGTTGCCGCCAGACACCATGTTTCATGCCGAAGCCCGTGCCGGCTATGATGCTGCCATCTGCATGTATCACGACCAGGGCCTGATCCCGCTCAAGACGCTGGATTTTGACCGGGGCGTCAACGTCACCCTCGGCCTGCCGATCATCCGCACCTCGCCCGACCACGGCACCGCCTTTGACATCGCCGGCACAGGCCAGGCCAAGCCGGACAGCCTGATTGCCGCGTTGCAGATGGCCGGCGACATGGCCCGGCAACGCCGCAATGGATAACACCGCCGTCGAAGCGCTGCCGCCGCTGCGCGAAGTGATCGCCGAACATGAGCTGGCTGCCAAGAAAGCACTGGGGCAGAATTTCCTGCTAGACCTCAATCTGACGCGCAAAATAGCCCGTGCCGGCAAGGCGGCTGGGGGACAATGGGCGGCGGAGAAGATCGTTGAGATCGGCCCTGGCCCTGGCGGCCTGACCCGGGCGCTGCTGCTGGAAGACGCACCCCAGGTGATTGCTGTGGAGCGCGACGAGCGCTGCCTGGCCGCGCTGGCGCCCGTGGTGCAGGCGGCTGCCGGAAGGCTGACATTGCAGGCCGGCGATGCACTGGAAACCGATCTGGCAGCCTTGTGCCAGGGCACGCCCTATCAGATCGTCGCCAACCTGCCCTACAATATCGCCACGCCGTTGCTGCTGCGCTGGCTGCTGGCGCCGCAGCCGCCGCGCCGGCTGACAGTGCTGGTGCAGAAGGAAGTGGCCGAGCGCATCGCGGCACCCGCCGGCAGCGACGCCTATGGCCGGCTCTCGGTGATCATGCAATGGTGCGCCGAAGTGCGGCTGCTGTTTGATATCGGCCCGAAGGCTTTTGTGCCGCCGCCGAAAGTCACCTCCACATTGGTGGAGTTGGTGCCGCGCGCAACACCGCTGGCCGAGGCCGAAACCGGCAAGCTTGAACGTGTCACCGCTGCCGCCTTTGGCCAGCGCCGCAAGATGCTGCGCTCAGCATTGAAAAGCCTGTGGCCCGATGCGGAAGCCCGCCTCACGGCCCTGGGCATTGAGCCGACACGACGGGCCGAGACGCTTAATATCGAGGAATTCTGCGCCCTGGCGCGGGCGTTATAAGCCCTACTGGCCTTCGCGCAGCAGCTTGACGAAATCGACCAGGCCGGTGCCGCGATGGCGCTTGAGCCGCTCGGCATGCAGGATGGCGGTCACTTCGGCCAGGCAGCGCTCCATATTGTCATTGATGACAATGTAATCATATTCTGCCCAATGGCTGATCTCGTCGGCCGCCTTGGCCATACGCTTGGCCACCACCTCGGCGGAATCCTGCGCCCGGGTATGCAGGCGCTTCTCCAGATCGCGGGTTGAAGGCGGCAGGATAAAAACGCTGACCAGATCCTTCTCGGCATGCTGGCGCAATTGCTGCGTGCCCTGCCAGTCGATATCAAACAGGATATCCTGGCCTCGCGAGAGACGATGCTCCACCGCCTCGCGCGGCGTGCCGTAGTAATTGTCGAACACCTTGGCATGTTCCAGCAATTCATGCCGGTTGATCATCAGGCCAAAGCTTTCGTTGTCGATGAAATGATAATCGCGGCCATCCACCTCGCCCGGGCGGCGCTGCCGCGTGGTGACGGAAATGGAGAGATGCAGATCGGGTTCGGCTTGCAGCAGGCGGCGCGAGATCGTGGTTTTGCCGGCGCCTGAAGGCGACGACAGCACCAGCATCAGGCCGCGGCGTTCCAGCTTTATTTCATCACGCATGGCGCTGCCGCCCTTATTCCACATTCTGCGCCTGCTCGCGCAGACGATCCACCACCAACTTCAGATCAAGCCCGATCCGGGTCAAGGCCGGGTCGAAGGCCTTGGAGCACAGCGTATTGGCTTCACGATTGAATTCCTGCGCCAGAAAATCCAGCTTGCGGCCCACGCCCTTGGCATCCTCGCCATCCAGCAAGCCACGCGCCGCCTGGATATG
>DLGP01000113.1:18682-18822 GCA_002482765.1 Alphaproteobacteria bacterium UBA7691 | reverse complement strand
GGGTTGATGCCGAGCAGGTCTTCAAGCTGCTGCTGCAAGCGGCGCCGCAGGCCATCAGGCCGTGCCGCTGCGGTTTCGGCGGCCTGCGCCACCAGGATTTCAATCTCGTCAAGCAAGCTGGCCAGCAAGGCTTTCAGCTG
>DLGP01000113.1:9315-18617 GCA_002482765.1 Alphaproteobacteria bacterium UBA7691 | reverse complement strand
CCGCCCTCGGCCGCTCGACTGGCCACCAGGCGATCCAAAGCCTCAACAAAGCTGCGTTTCAGCGCCGCTTCAAGCACCACCTGGCTTGCCGGATCGGCGGCATCAGCCACCGGTTCCACCACGCCACGCACCGCCAGCAGCCCATCCAGGCGCGGCGCACCGATGCCGCGCGCTTCCAGCCGGCCAGCCAGCGCAAGCAATTGCTCCAGCAAGGCTTCGTTCAGGCGATAGCGTGGCGCAGCATTTTCATCATCGAGAAAATTCAGATTGAGCGTGACATTGCCGCGCCCGAGCTTCTGCTGCGCCTGGCTGCGGATTTCCGCCTCCACGGCCTCAAAGCCGGAAGGCAGCCGGAAACGTAATTCCAGGCCACGGCCATTGACCGACTTCAGCTCCCAAATCCAGGCCCGTCCGGCCTCGATGCGGCCATCGGCACGGGCGAAGCCGGTCATGCTTTGCAGCGACACGCGATACTCTCCTTGCTACTGTGATTTCACATTATACCGCAGGGAATCGAGGCGAAGCCATGGCCGAATCGGCACCACGCAACATCCTGATCACCGGCGCCTCCAGCGGCATCGGCGAGGCGCTGGCGCTGCATTATGCCGGCCCCGGCATTTCCCTGGTGCTGACCGGCCGCGATAGCGGGCGGCTTGAACAGGTGGTGGTGGCCTGCCGCGCCAAGGGCGCTAAGGCTGCCGGCCATGCAGTGCCGGTCACGGATGCAGCTGCTATGGCGCAGCTTATCGAAGCCAGCCTGCCGCTTGATCTGGTGGTGGCCAATGCCGGCATTTCCGGCGGCTTCAAAAACTGGGACGAATTCGACCCCCATGTGCGTGAAATTGCAGCGGTGAATATTGATGGTGTGTTCAACACAGTGAATCCGGCGGCGCAATTCATGGTGCGCCAGGGCCATGGCCAGATCGCCGTGGTGGCTTCAATGGCCAGCTTTGTCGCCCTGCCCGGTGCGGCCATTTACTCGGCCTCCAAGGCTTTTGCCCGCCTTTATGCCGAAGGGCTGCGCGGCCAATTGGCCAAGCACAATGTGCGCGTTTCCGCTATCTGCCCAGGCTTTGTGGTCAGCCGCATGACGGCGAAGAACCGCTTCCCGATGCCGTTTCTGATGGATGCCGAGCGCGCTGCCGGCCTCATCGCCCGGGGGCTGGCACGCAACCGGGGCCGCATCGCCTTTCCCTGGCGCATGCTGGCGCTGATGCGGCTGCTGGAAACACTGCCTTACCCGCTCACCGCATGGCTGCTGCGCCGCGCGCCGGCGAAAGACTGAGCTTCAACGCCCCTGGCTGGCGCGATAGGCCGCCACATTACGCAGATGCTGCTCATAGGTTTCGGCAAAGACATGGCCGCCCTTGCCATCGGCAACAAAATATAGCGCCTTGGTGCTGGCCGGGTTGAGCACAGCAGCCAGGCTGGCGCGGCCGGGATGGTTGATCGGCGTGGGCGGCAGCGCGTCGATGGCATAGGTGTTCCACGGCGTTGGCTGGGCCAGATCGGCACGGCTCAGCGGCCGCTCCAACTCACGCTCGCCCAAGGTGATGCCGTAGATCACGGTGGGGTCGGATTGCAGTTTCATGCCGCGCCGCAGCCGGTTGATAAACACCCCGGCCACCTGCGGCCGCTCCTCGGCCAGCGGTGTTTCCGCTTCCACGATGGAAGCCAGGATCACCGCCTGCTCGGGATTTTGCAGCGGCAGATCGGGATTACGCTGCGCCCAGAGCCGGGCCAGCAGTTCATCGCGCCCGCGCGCCATGCGTTGCAGCAAATCGGCCCGCGCATCGCCATGGCTGTAGAGATAGGTTTCCGGCAGCAGGCTGCCTTCGGCCAGCCGCGCCGGCACAGCACCGGTCATCGCTTCGGCCTGTGCCAGGGCGCGCAGCAACTCCCCGCTGCTCCAGCCTTCGGGCATGGTGAATTTACGGAAATGCACCTTGCCGGCGGCAATCCGATCCAGCAAAGCGCGCGGCGTGTCGCCCGGTTCCAGGGCATATTCGCCGGCCTTGAGCTGGGCCGCCTTGCCGGTCCAGGCCGCAGCCAGCCGCAACAGCCGGTAATCGCCAACCGCGCCTGCCGCTTCAAGGCGTTGCGCGATGCCCTCCACGCCGCTGCCGCGCGGCAGCAGCACCAGAGCGGGCTTGGTCAGCGGGCCGGGCTTATCGAGCCAGGATTGAAACCAGAAAGCGGCGCCGCCCATGCCGGCACCAGCCACCAGCAGTAAAGCCAGCAGCCAGCGGGCCAGGGCGCGCATGGTCAGGCGTCGTAGCGCTTCAGCACCAGCGATGCGTTGGTGCCGCCGAAGCCGAAGGAATTCGACAGCGCCGCGCGCACCTCGCGCTTCTTGGCCTGTTTCGGCACCAAGTCCATACCCTCGGCGCCATCGCAGGGATCATCCAGGTTCAGCGTCGGCGGCACAATGCCATGCTTGATCGCCAGCACCGAGAAGATCGCCTCCACCGCACCGGCTGCGCCAAGCAGATGGCCGATGGCCGACTTGGTGGACGACATCGACAGGCTGGCCACGGCATTGCCGAACAGGCGCTTCACCGCCCGCAGCTCGATCTCGTCGCCGAGCGGCGTCGAGGTGCCATGGGCATTGACATAATCAATATCGCCCGGGGTCATGCCGGCGCGCTTGAGCGCCATCTGCATGCAGCGGAAGGCGCCATCGCCGCTCTCATGCGGCGCGGTGATGTGATAGGCATCGCCCGACAGGCCATAGCCAACCACTTCGGCATAAATCCTGGCACCACGCGCCTTGGCATGCTCCAGTTCTTCGAGCACCACCACGCCGGCGCCCTCGCCCATCACAAAACCATCGCGGCCCTTGTCCCAGGGGCGCGAACCGGCAGTGGGGTTATCGTTATAGCCGGTGGACAGCGCACGCGCTGCGGCAAAGCCGGCCACACCAAGCGGGCCGATGGTGGCTTCGGCACCACCTGCCACCATCACATCGGCATCATCCAGCATGATCAACCGCGCTGCATCGCCAATGGCATGCGCGCCGGTGGAACAGGCCGTCACCACCGCATGGTTCGGACCCTTGAAGCCGTATTCGATGGAAACATGGCCGGAAACCAGATTGATCAGGCGGCCAGGCACAAAGAACGGGCTGATGCGGCGATGCCCCTTCTCCTTCAGCGTGATGGCGGCTTCCTCGATGCCGTTCAGGCCACCGATGCCAGAGCCGATCAGCACGCCGGTGCGGCAGCGCTGTTCCTCATCGGCCGGCACCCAGCCGGAATCAACCACCGCCTGCTTGGCAGCGGCAAGGCCATAAACGATGAAATCATCAACCCGCTTGCGCTCCTTGGCTTCCATCCACTGGTCGGGATCGAAGGCATCGTCGCGTTCAGGGTGATCCGCTTTCAGCGGCACCTGACCGGCAATGCGGGCCGGCATCTCGCCAACGGGAAAACGGGTGATCGGACCAAGACCCGACTCGCCATTGATCAGGCGGGTCCAGGTGGCTTCAACGCCGCAGGCCAGCGGCGTGACCAAGCCGAGGCCGGTTACGACGACACGACGCATGGCGGAGCCTCATTCAACAAATGCTGGAAATGTGGAAACCGGCGCGGATTTACCGCGCCGGCTCGGTCGATTGGCGAAATGCCAACCGGCGCCGCCGTGATCAGGAGGGCGACTTCTCGGTGATGAAGTCGATCGCGTCCTTCACGGTCAGGATCTTCTCGGCCGCATCGTCCGGAATTTCAACGCCGAATTCTTCCTCGAACGCCATCACCAGCTCGACGGTGTCGAGGCTGTCCGCGCCGAGATCGTCGATGAAGCTGGCGTTTTCGGTGACCTTCTCGGCCTCAACGCCGAGATGCTCGACGACGATCTTCTTAACGCGCTCACCAATGTCGCTCATAGTGTCAAATCCTTGTGGTTCGTTGCTGCCCAATCCGGCTCATCCAGAGAGCCGACCGGCAGTTGGGGGCCTCCCTTAGCATAGAACGCGGGGGCTTCCAAGCATCCTCTGGGATGCCCTGCTCCCCGGCCTATACCGGTTTAAATCATGGCCATGCCGCCGTTGACATGCAAGGTCTGGCCGGTGACATACGCAGCTTCAAGCGACGCTAGGTAGACCACGGCCGCTGCGATTTCCGGGCTCTGGCCCAGCCGGCCAGCCGGAACCTTGGTCAGAATCGTGGTCTTCTGCTGCTCGTTCAATGCGTCGGTCATGGCGGTTTCGATAAAACCGGGGGCGACGCAGTTAACCGTGATATTGCGCGAGGCAACTTCCTGGGCCAGCGATTTCGACAGGCCAACCAGACCGGCCTTGGCCGCAGCATAATTGATCTGACCGGGATTGCCGGTGGTGCCGACCACCGACGTGATCGAGACGATACGGCCCCAGCGGCGCTTCATCATGCCCTTCAAGGCGGCCCGGCTGAGCCGGAAGGCAGCGGTCAGGTTCACATCCAGCACACTCTGCCAGTCGTCATCCTTCATCCGCATCGCCAGGCCATCGCGGGTGATGCCGGCATTGTTGACCAGGATATCAACCTGGCCCATCGCCGCCTCAGCCTGGCCAACCAAAGCATCCACTGCCGCCGCATCCGACAGGTTGCAGGGCAGCACAAAAGCGCGGGAACCGAGCTTGGCAGCGGCTTCCTGCAACACGGCCTCGCGGGTGCCAGACAGAGCAACGGTGGCGCCCTGGGCATGCAGGGCCTCGGCGATGGCACCGCCGATGCCGCCGGTGGCGCCGGTAACCAGAGCAGTCTTGCCGGTCAGGTCGAACATGGGTGTTGTCTCCTTCAAACCGATTTGGCCCAGGCTTCCAGTTCAGCCGGGGCGTTGAGGCTGGTCGCCTCGATGCTCTTGTCGATCCGCTTGACCAGGCCGGCCAGAACCTTGCCCGAACCCAGTTCCACCGCCTGGGCCACATCCTGCTCCTTAAGCCACAGGGTCAGCTCACGCCAGCGCACCAGGCCAGTCACCTGCGCCACCAGCAGCTTCTTGATATCGACCGGGTTCGACTCGCCCTTGGCGGTGACATTCGACACCACCGGCAGCTTCGGCGCCAGCAAAGTCACCTCGGCCAAAGCGGCCTGCATGGCATCGGCGGCCGGCTGCATCAGGGCGCAATGGAAGGGTGCGCTCACCGGCAGCAGCATGGCGCGCTTGCCGCCCTTGGCCTTGGCCACTTCCAGCGCACGCTCCACGGCGCTGCGCTTGCCGGAAATCACCACCTGGCCCGGGCCGTTATCATTGGCACAACTCACCACCTCGCCCTGGGCGGCTTCTTCCACCACCGCCTGGGCCACATCCAGATCAATGCCCAGCAAAGCCGCCATGGCGCCTTCGCCCACCGGCACTGCCTTCTGCATCGCCTGGCCGCGCAGTTTCAGCAGCCGCGCAGTATCGGCCAGGGTGAGCGACCCCATGGCACAGAGCGCCGAATATTCGCCCAGGCTGTGGCCGGCGGCGTAGCTGGCCTTGGCCACCAGATCAACACCGAATTCCTGCTCCAGCACCCGCACCACCGCCAGGCTCACCGCCATCAGCGCCGGCTGGGCATTTTCGGTCAGGATCAGCTCGGTCTCAGGCCCTTCGAACATCAGGCTGCTCAGCTTCTGCGACAGCGCATCGTCCACTTCCTGGAATACCAGCCGGGCCGGCGCAAAAGCCCCCGCCAGTTCCTTGCCCATGCCAACCGCCTGGCTGCCCTGGCCGGGGAATAAATAGGCGCGTGTCATCAGAACAGACTCCTTGCCGCGAAAAACCGGGCGCCAGTGATAGACGGCCACCCGCTGGAGTCAAGCCTGTATGGCGGGGAAACCCAAGGCTGTGCGATAGGCGGTCAACACCTGTTCCGGTTTCGGCGCCATCAGCCAGCGCGCCGCCACATGCTGATCCGGGCGCAACAAATAGGCACTGCCCGCCACCGCGCCATAGCGCTCGGCGGCCTGGCCGGCAGGCGGCAAGCTTACCACAGCAATCTGCTGCGGCAGCGGATTGACCGGCGCATCACCAAAACTCAGCAAGCTGAAGCCACCATGCTGGCAGCGGCGCAACAGCCAGTCGCCATCAGGCAAAGGCGCATCCTGCGCCGGGCTGCCCGGCGCCAGGGCCGGCGCCCGAGCGGCCAAAGCCGGGTCGTCCGGGCTGTTGAGCGGAGTGTCATGATAGTGGCTGGGTAGTGACAGGCGGCCGGAATTGACCAGCCGGCGGGCAAAACCAAACTGCCCGGCCAGTTCCAGCACGGCATCGCGCATCAGCCGTGCCGCCTCGCCTTTGGGGGCAATGAAATCGGTGCTGCGGGTGGAATTGAGGATATTTTCGTCCGCCGCCGCCAGCCGCTCGGTATCGTAACTTTCCAGCAAAGCCGGCCCGGCTTCGCCACGCAGGCAGGCGGCCAGCTTCCAGGCCAGATTATCGGCATCCTGTACCCCTGAATTGGCGCCACGCGCGCCAAAGGGCGACACCTGATGCGCCGCATCGCCGATGAAGAACAGCCGGCCATGGCGGAAACGATCCAGCCGGCGGCATTGGAACGTGTAGACGCTGACCCATTCCAGTTCAAAATCGGCCTCCGGCCCAAGCATCTGGCGCAGGCGCGGCAGCACACGCTTCGGCTGGCGCTCGGCCTCCGGATCAGCATCCGGGCCGAGCTGCAAATCAATGCGCCAAACATCATCGGGCTGCTTGTGCAGCAGCGCCGAGCCGCCGCCATGGAATGGCGGTTCAAACCAGAACCAGCGTTCAGTGGGAAACGCCGCCCGCAGCTTCACATCCGCGATCAGGAAGCGGTCTTCAAAGACCTGGCCCCGGAAATCCAGGCCCAAACTGCGTCGCAGGCTGGACCGCGCGCCATCGGCGGCCAGCACATAATCGGCCCGGATCATGTAGCTGCCCTGCGCGGTCTCGATATCCAGTTCCACCGCCTCGGCATGGTTGCGCACCGCCACCGCCTTGTGGCACCAGCGCAACTCGATCAGCGGCTGTTGCTGTGCCGCCGCCACCAGGGCGGCTTCGGCATGGTATTGCTGGAGATTGATGAAGGCCGGAAAACGATGCCCGCTCTCGGGCAGCAGATCGAAGCGATAAAGCTGCTCAGCACCGTGAAACACCTTGCCGACCTGCCAGGTGACGCCACGTTCCAGCATGGTCTCACCAACATCAAGGCGGTCCCAGATTTCCAGCGTGCGCTTGGCATAGCAGATGGCGCGGCTGCCGGTGCTGACCGTGTCGTCATCATCCAGCAGCAGCACGGCAACGCCGTGGTGGGCCAGATCAAGCGCGGCCGTGAGGCCAACCGGGCCGCCGCCGACAATCACCACACGCTTATGCTCGACGCCGCCCGGCGGCAATTCAGGGCGCGGCGTGGCGCCAAAACGGATTTCGGCCGCCGGAATTGCCGACATTCCCCTCTCCCCATCGCGATATTGTTACATTTGAAACTATTATAGGGGTGACAGCCGTCCCAGGAAAGCCCCACTTGCAGCTTGCCGAAGCGGCAATCTTGGCGTAATGATATTGCACCGCTTCAGAAGGAGGCTGTGATGTCGGCCATTGCCCAGGAACTGCAATTCGTCGGGATGAAAATTGCCCGTGATACCCAGCTCACCGTGTTGAGCGCGGTTGCCGCCGGACTTGAGAATATCAAACAGATCACGGCCGCTGCCAATCAGGGCGGCTCCAGTCAGGCCGCTGCGCCGCTGCCGCAGGGTGTTGGCGGTCAGGTTGACGTTTCAGCTTGAACCGCAGCTGCAAGCGCAGCCAGTAATAAAAAAACATCGCTAATAAAAAAACGGCACCGGCTCTTTGAAGCGCCGATGCCGTTTTAAATTATTGTTATCCGGTGTGGTTAGCCGGCGTCGAACGCGCCCGAGCGGATGGTATCGGGCAACTTCTCCAAGCCATGCGCAGTTACCGCCTTGCCGAAGATCGCCGTAAGCTCGGCCAACGCCATGCTCATGGCAATCGCCGCCACGATCTCACGCGACACGCCGCCATTCACCAGCGCCTCCCACGAAGCGACAAACGCCTCGCGCGTCACCTTGCTCTGTTCCTCTTCCGACATCGCCATGGGCATCGCCCCCTCTATGTTATTCGACCCGGCCTCGGATGGAGGCTGACATAGCCTTCATCCCATAAAGTGGTTGATCGAAGGTAAATAGCTTTACGCTTTTGGCGCTGGAAATCTATTCAATTGCGAGTTAATGCGGCGTTTCAGGCCTGGAAATCATAAAAAAACATGGATATTCCGCGCCCTTGCGCGGTGGGCGCTTCATGCCCGGCCGGCTCAACAACCGCAGGCTGCTGCAAGCCAGAGAGCCCTATTTCAGGCCTTCCATGATATTGCGGTTGATCGCAATCAGGGGCTCGATATCGGTCGATTTGCCCTGCGTGATCTCGTCAGTGCGCTTGTTCACGAACAGGCAGATATTGATCAGCGAGACTTTGAGGTCCTTGCTCATCGGATTTTTTTCGTCGAGCACTTCCGGCATCAGGTGGTTCCACATGTCTCGGTTCCAACCGATGGCATAGGCAATCTTGCTGGTATCTGCCGGCACCTTGCTGAGCATCAGCGGCCGCACATCCATCAAGGCCCGAGTGACCGACGAAAACAGCCGGTACTCGATCTGCCTCGGCGTCTCAAGGGCGTTCTGTGCCTTGGTATAGGGGTTTGTTCCGGACATCGAGCAATCTCCTTTCCACTTCGATCAGTCGGCGTGCATGTTTCAGCAGGCGGAAAAAATCCTGCTGTGCCAGCGCCGCACCGATACTCGCGATCAAAGCATTGGTACTCGGAGCCGCCTTAACGAACTCCAAACATGCGGCCTTGATTTGCGGATAATACTCGTCGAAACGCTCTTCCCAGAGATAGGTAAGCTGACAAAGGTAGTAGATACGTTTTGCCGGCGAATCGGCATCCTCGGGGCGCATGATATGTTTTTCGCGCAAAAAGGACGCTTTGTTCTCGATCACGATACTGGCCGACTTGGACAGGCTCAGCACTGCCCGGTTCAGGATGAACTTTTCGCCTGCTTTCAGTGTGATGATGAGCGGCACGGACACTTACCGGAACCGCCATGACGGCCCGGCCCTCTGTTTGAACGACACAAGACAGGCGATGACTGCAACAGCCTAACACCTTTGCAAACGACGCTAGAACATTGTCTGCCGATATGGAAGCGCTGCGCTGATTTTCAGCGGCTAAAAGGTAAATGCGGCCCCTCGCCTAACAAAAAAGGGGCCTTGCGGCCCCTTTCCGGCCCCGGCCGAAGCCGGGAAATGTTTTGCGTCTACCGCTCTTAACGGAACAGGCTGAGCAGGGT
>DLGP01000113.1:0-9194 GCA_002482765.1 Alphaproteobacteria bacterium UBA7691 | reverse complement strand
CACGTCGGCATCCACCAGGGCGCCAAGGCCCTTCTTGGTCGCATCCACCAACTCGTTCACAAAGCTCTTCTGCAAGCCGAGCGAGCGGCTCTGCGCTGCCACCGAGGCGGAGATCGAGTTGACCAGCGCTTCAAAGGTGTTCAGTGCAGCCAGTGCCACCGAATACTGGTCAGCGGTGGTGAAGTTGTTGATTTCGTCCTGCACGGTGGTGGTGCCGCCCGACAGCGGGGTGTCAGTCTGCAAGGTCAGCGTGGTGCCGGACACGTCAGCCACGAAGGAAATCGCCTGCGCGGTGTTCAGCAGGTTCTTGCCGTTATAGGTCGCCTGATTGATGAAATTGGTGATCTGGTTGACGATGGCGGTGGCGTCATTCTGGTAGGTGGTGCGCTGATCAGCGGTCAGCGAGCCATCGGCCAGATTGGCGAACTTCGCCTTGAGGTCACCAACCAGGTTGGAAATACCGGTGAGCGCGGCAGCAGTGACCTGGCCGAGGCCTTCACCGGCGGCGAGCGACGACTGGACCGAGGCATAGGCCTTCACATTGCCGCGGATGCCCTGGGCAACGGCGAAAATGGCGGCATCATCAGAGGCGTCGGCGATGCGAAAGCCGGTCTGAATGCGCTTCGAGGTCTTGTCGAGATCAGCATTGGTCGTCCGGAGGGACGAGAGCGCAACGAGGGCGCCGATATTGGTATTAACTGAATTAGCCATGACGACTGTGCTCCTATTCTAGGACAGCGGTTAACTCCCTTTTGGAAGTCGCGATCAGATTAACAATATAGTCACACACTCGTCAAGCGATTTTTTTCACCCAACCTATTACACCACTCGCGATAGTACGGAACGAGGCCGCTCCGTGTCGTATTTTATACATTATTTCAAATAGATAAAGCGGGTGTTAGCGTCATAAGCGGCGCCTCCCAATCACCCTGGCGGGCCTGATGCCACAGCTTCAACGAGCGATACCAGCGGCTTTGCGACGAGTCTGGCAGGTCGGGACGCGGCCAATACCACAGGCGACCCGGCCCGCGTGCCAGCATCAGATTGCAAGGCAGGCCAAGCGCACCGGCCATATGCACGGCGCTGTTGCTGACCGAAACCAGGCCATCAAGTGCCGCCAATTGCGCCGCAAATGCATCCAGATCGCGCAGACTGTCGATTGCCGGGTCAACATGCAGCGGCGCGCCGCTGGCGGCGATTTCGCCTGTCATGTCGCCATATTGCACACTGATCCAGGTGATTCCCGGCATGGCAAAAAGCGGCGCCATAGCAGCCAGCGGGATGCTCTTGGCCGCGCCAAGCTTCGGATTCGTGCTGCGCCAGGACAAGCCGATCAAACGATCACCGGGCCGCGCCCAGGCTTGATAACGCTGGCGCAAGCTATCGCGTAATGTCGAGTCGGCTTGCAGATAAGCCCCATCATGCCCCGCAAATGCTTCGGCATCACGGCGGAACAGCGTACCCAGGCTGGCAAACGGGCATTGCAGATCGGCAAGCTCGGCCGCGCCGGGGCGTTGGCAGACCTGCACGTCCAGATCAGCCAGGGCGCGCTGAAACAGCGGAACCAGGCGGTCACTCACCGCCACGCTGACCTGCCCGGGCGCCGCGCCGCGCTGTGCCGCCATGATGGCTTCACGCAGCATGGTGCCATAGAGGATCTGATCCCCCACGCCCTGCTCGCCCCAGAGCAGCAGATGGCGGCCCTCCAGCGCCTCGCCGCGCCACAGCGGCTTGCCCGCGCCCCAATCGGTTTCGTCATAGCGCCCGCTGCGCCAGCGCGACTCGTATAATTCCCAGCCCGGCTCAAAAATATCGCGCCCCAGGCAATAAAGGCCGTAATGCATGCGCAGCGCCCGATTGCGCGGCGCCAGCGCCAGCGCCTGCCGAAACAACGCATCGGCCTCCGGCGCATCGCGTTCTTCCCATTGCAGCACCGCCAGATTATGCAGGGCTTCGATATAATGCGGCGCCAAAGCCAGCGCGGCGCGGAAGGCTGCCTCGGCTTCGGCCACGGCGCCGCGCTCGCGCAGGATATTAGCCAGATTATATTGCCATTCGGCCTGGGCCGGATCGAGCACCAGCGCGGCGCGATAAGCCGCCTCGGCCTCTGCTGGTTGTTTCAGGGTGAGCAGCGCATTGCCGAGATTGCCATGAAAGCCGGCTTCCTGCGGATTCCGCCGGATGGCGCGGCGGATCAGGTCTGCCGCCTCGGCCGGGCGGCCCTGCTGATCGGCGATAACGCCCAGCAGATGCAGCGCATCGGCCTGTTCCGCATCCAGCGCCAGCACATCGCGATAACCCGCAGCGGCGGTATCCAGATCGCCGGCCTGATGCCGTGCCAGCGCCCGCCGCAAGCGGCGGCCAATCTCCGCGTCATCCATGGTTCAGGCTCCGCGCCAAAGCGGCGATAGTTTCATCCCAATCGCCAGGCTGACGCTGATGCCACAGCCGCAGCGCGGCATACCAGCGGCTGCGCATGGCATCGGGTTCATTGGGCCTGGGCCAATACCACAGCCGCCCCCTGCCCTGCGCCAGCAACAGATGGCAGGGCAAGCCCAAGGCGCCGGCCAGATGCACGCCGCTATTGCTGACCGAAACAATGCCATCCAGCGCCGCCAATTGTGCGGCAAAGCCATCCATATCGCGCAGCGCATCGATTGCCGGATCAACAAAGAGCGGCGCACCGCTGGCGGCTATCTCGGCCGAGGCATCGCCATATTGCACACTGACCCAGGCAATATCCGGCAGCGTCAGCAATGGCCGCAATTGGCTCAGCGCAATGCTTTTTGATGTCGCCAGGCGCGGATTGGCGCTACGCCAGGACAGGCCGAATAGCCGCCGCCCAGACTTCCCGGCCCAAGCCTGGTAACGCTGCCGCAAGCTGTCGCGCAGCGCGGCATCGGCTTGCAGATAGGCACCGTCATGGCCGGCAAAATCCGCCACAGCCTTGCGCAACAGGCCGCCCAGGCTGGCAAACGGGATTTGCAGATCGGCATCAGCCGCAGCGCACTGCCGATCCACCACCGATACAGGCAAGCCGGCAAAGGCACGGCGATACAGCGGCACCAGCCGGTCGGTCACCGCGATGCTGATCTGCCCGGCGCCCTGGCGTTGCGCCTCGGCTATGGCCTCATGCAGCATGGTGCCGTACAGAATTTGGTCGCCGATGCCTTGTTCGCCCCAGAGCAGCAGATGGTGGCCCTGCAATGCCTCGCCCTGCCAGAGCGGCTTGCCGCCGCCCCAATCGGTTTCGGCATAAACCCTGCTACGCCAGCGACTTTCATAAAGCTGCCAGCCCTGGGCAAAATCAGCGCAGGACAATCGAAACAGGGCATAATCCAGTCTGGTTTCGCCTGATTGCGGCGCCAATGCCATGGCCTGCTGGAAATGGCTTTCCGCCGCCTCCAGCCGCCCCGCCAGGCCAAGCGCAAAGGCCAGATTCTTATGCGCGATGGCATAATCCGGCACGGCTGCAACAGCACGTCCAAACCAGCCGATGGCAGCATCCAGCGCATCGCGATCCTGCTCCAGCACCCCCAGCCCGTTCATCGCCGGCGCATTGCCGGGATCAAGCCGCAGCGCATGCTGAAAGGCAGCCGCAGCGCCATCCCGATTGCCGGCCAGGCGGCAGGCAATGCCAAGCTGCACCCAACCGGCAGTGTCCTCCGGCCGGGCAGCCAGGCCATCACGCAGGGCAACCAGGGCACCCAAGCCATCCTGTTGCTGCACCAAAGCCTCGCCCAGCAGCAGCAGGGCATCGGCCTGGCCCGGATCGTGGCGCAGCACCTGGCGGCAGGCTTCGGCAGCCCGCGCCGCATCACCCACCGCCAGGCATTGTCTGGCGGCCTGGAGGGCCTGGTGGATGGCGGCATTCAATTGGGCAGGTAATTCTATAGGCATGGACTCGGCAATAGGCCATAAAGCGGTAACGGAAGGGTAAACCCTTGACCACGAAACGCCGCCTGGACAATCTGCACAGTCCGGCCGATTTCCTGCACGCCCTGGCGCAGGATCATGCCGGCTACCTGGTCTCGGTCGGCCTGCTGGCCCTGGGCAACCTGTTGCTGCTGCCGTTGGTGACGGCGACCTTCGACCCCACCATGGTCGGGCTTTACAGTTTGGTGGAAAGCGGCCTCACGCTCGGCGCCACGCTGTGCCTGCTTGGGCAGAAATTCGCTTATCTCTACTTTCATGCGCGCCAGCCGGCAGCGTCGCATCCGGCCCTGCTCGGCACTGCGCTGGCGCTGACCAGCATAGCCGCCGTGCTGATCGGGCTGCCGCTGGCGCTGTTTTACGGCCATGGCCCGGCCATGGCGCTGTTTGGCGCTGCGGCGCTGCCGCAAGCCTGGCTGCTGCCGATGCTGCTGCTCGGCGGCAGCATCCAGGCATTGCTGATCACGGCCTTGCGCGCCGAACGCCGCGTGGCCCTGGCCGGCAGCCTGGCTGTGCTGAACCTGATCTGCTGGCTTGGCGCCAGTGCCTTTCTGGTGCTGTGGGCCGGGCTTGGCCTGCCCGGCCTGCTGCTGGGCCAGCTTTGCGGCCAGGTTGCAGCCATAAGCCTGGCTTTGCTCCGCCCGGGCATGACCGCGCCACGCTGGCGCTTTGATGCAGCCTTGAGCCGCCCGTTGCTGGCCTATGGCACGCCGCTGATGCTGGGTTTGCTGGCACGCTATGCACTGGACAGCCTGAGCCGGTTCCTGATCGCGGCCTGGGCCGGCATCGCTGCGGCTGGTGACTACCTGATCGCAATGCGTATCGCCAGCCTGTTTGACGCACTGCTGGCGCTGCCATTTTTTATGGCCTGGGGCGGGTTGGTGCATCATGCCTTGCAACGGCCGGCAGCGGGCGCCATCCTCAGCCGCGTCTCGGCCCTCACCATGGCCGCCGGCGGTTTGCTGCTGGCTGTGCTGCTGGCCTTGCAGCCGCTGCTTTTTGGCCTGCTGGCCGGCGCTGCACGGCCGGATCTGCTGCCGCTTTTTGGCTTTTGCCTGCTGAGCCAGTTTTTTGTGCTGGTGAAATCACCGCTCGGCGCCGGCCTGCTGCGGCTGCCCGGCACCGGCTGGGCGCTGCGCAACCACCTGCTCACCCTGGCGCTGTTTCTGCCGCTGGCCTGGCCTGCCATCCGGCTGGCTGGCGCGGTGGGCGCCACCGCCGCCATCGCGCTCGCCAATATGCTGGCCACATTGATCTTGTTCATGCAGGCGCAACATCATTCTGCGCAAAATCTGCCGCGCCTGGCCCTGCTGCTGCTGCTGGCCCTGGTCGCCACCGCTGCGGCAACGGCCTGGCTTGGCCATGCGCCGCTCTGGTTGCTGGCTGCCGTGGCCGCCATCGCAGCCGGGTTGCTGTGGCAATCTGTCCGCCCCCCTAACACCGCATGATGCTATAAAGCCGCCATGACGATACGCAATCTCGACAAACTCTTTGCACCACAATCCGTGGCCGTGATCGGCGCCTCTGAGCGCCCCGGCCGCGTTGGCACGGTGCTGCTGCGCAACCTGCTGCAAGGCGGCTTTGCCGGGCCGATCTGGCCGGTGAATCCACGCTATAGCAAGCTGGATGGCATCCGCTGCTACCATTCCATTGCCGCTTTGCCCGGGGTGCCTGACCTGGGCGTGATCTGCGTGCCGCCCGAGGCGGTGCCGGGCGCCATTGCCGAACTGGGCGCCAAAGGCTGCAAGGCGGCCGTGGTGCTCACTGCCGGCCTGAATGCCGGCAAAACCGCCGATGGCCGCAGCCTGGCGCAAGCCATGCTGGATGCCGCCAAGCCGCATCTGCTGCGTATCCTGGGGCCGAATTGTGTTGGCCAGTTGATTCCCGGCATCAAGCTGAATGCCAGCTTCGCGCATACATCGGCCGAACCGGGCCGGCTGGCCTTTGTCAGCCAATCCGGCGCGCTGTGCACCATTGTACTGGACTGGGCGCGTGAGCGCGGCATCGGCTTCAGCCATTTCATCTCGCTGGGCGATTCCACCGATGTGGATTTTGGCGATGTGATCGACTATCTGGCCAACGATCCCGATACCCGCGCCATCCTGCTGTATATCGAGAGTGTGAAACAGGCGCGCAAATTCATGTCTGCCGCGCGCGCTGCGGCCCGCACCAAGCCGATCGTGGCGGTGAAATCCGGCCGCAATGCCCGCGCCGCCCAGGCCGCCGCGTCGCATACCGGCGCCCTGGCCGGCGGCGATGATGTGTATACCGCGGCGCTGCGCCGTGCCGGCATCCTGCGTGTGGATGGCGTGGAGGAATTGTTCGACACGGTGGAAACCCTGGCGCATATGCGCAAGCTGCCCGGCGAAAGGCTGGCGATCATCACCAATGGCGGCGGCCCCGGCGTGATGGCGGTGGACAAGCTGGTGCATTACGGCGGCACGCTGGCTGATCTGGCGCCGGAAACCATGGCGGCGCTGGATCTGGCGCTGCCGCCCACCTGGTCGCATGGCAATCCGGTGGATGTGATCGGCGATGCCCCGGCGGAACGCTATGCGGCGGCGCTGGATATTGTGTTGCGTGACCCGAATGTGGATGCGGTGCTGGCAATGTATGCCCCCACCGCCATCGTACCGGCGCTGGAACCGGCCCAGGCGGTGATTGCAGCCGCTGCCAAAACCGACAAGAACCTGCTCACCTGCTGGTCTGGCGGCGAAGCTGTGCAGGCGGCGCGGCGCGCCTTCACCGCCGCCAAGCTGCCCTCCTATGATACACCCGATGCGGCGGCGCGCGCTTTCTCGCAGATGATCGATTATCGCCGCAACCAGACCAACCTGATGCAGATTCCGGCCGAATTGCCGGAGGATTTTGTGCCCGATACGGCGACGGCGCGCCAGGTGGTGCAAACCGCCCTGGCCGAAGGCCGCTCCATGCTGAACGAGATCGAGGGCAAGCGTGTGCTGGCGGCCTATGGCATCCCGGCAGTGCCGACCGAAGCCGCCGCCACGCCTGAGGAAGCCGCTGCCGCCGGCCAAAGGCTGGGCTTTCCGCTGGCAATCAAAATCTTCTCGCCTGATATCTCGCATAAATCCGATGTCGGCGGCGTGGCGCTCAGCCTGGATAATGCCGAGGAGGTGCGCGCCGCCGCCGAAGCCATGCTGGCCCGTGTGCGCCGGCTGCGGCCCGATGCCCGCATTGACGGCTTCACCGTGCAAACCATGGTGCGGCGCGCCGGCGCGCATGAATTGATCGTTGGCGCCCTGACCGATCCGATTTTTGGCCCGGCGATCATGTTTGGCCAGGGCGGCGTGGGTGTTGAGGTGATCGGCGACCGCGCCATCGCCCTGCCGCCGCTGAACATGCACCTGGCCAATGACCTGATCGAGCGCACCAAGGTTAGCCGCCTGCTTTCCGGCTACCGCGATTTCCCGGTGGTGGACCGCGCCAAACTGGCCGCCCTGCTGGTGCGGGTGGCGCAGTTGGTGTCTGATCTGGCGGAAGTGCGGGAACTGGATATCAACCCGCTTTTCGCCGATGCCCAGGGCCTGATCGCGCTGGATGCCCGCATGGTGGTGGCGCCAAGCGTGGTGCAGGGCCATGACCGGCTGGCGATCCGGCCCTATCCGCAGGCGCTTGAGGAAACCGTGCAATTGCGCGATGGCAGCAGCATGCGGCTGCGCCCGATCCGGCCCGAGGATGAGCCGGCGCATCAGGACTTTGTCGCCCGTGTCTCGCCCGAGGATTTCCGCCTGCGCTTCTTCTCGCCGATGCGCTCGCTGCCACATGGCGAAATGGCGCGTTTCACCCAGATCGACTATGAGCGCGAAATGGCCTTTATCGCCACGCGGCCCCTGCCTGCGGGTGGCAGTGAAACCCTGGGTGTGGTGCGCGCAATCACCGATCCCGACAACCAGCGCGCCGAATTTGCCGTGCTGGTGCGTAGCGACCTCAAGGGCCTGGGCCTGGGCGACCTGCTGATGCGCAAGATCATCGCCTATTGCCGCCAGCGCGGCACCGGCGAGATCATCGGCGATATCCTGCGCGAGAATCACGCCATGCGCAGCCTGGCCGCCGAATTGGGCTTTGAGACGGTGAGTTCCCTGGGGCCGGATGCGGTGGAAGTGCGGTTGCCGCTGCAACACGGCTGACGCCCGGTTGCCCGGAACCGGCAGGAGCACTATGTTGCAGGCATGAGGAAACCCCGCCCCATCACCCGCAAGGCCCCGCCAGCATGTCTGCCGCTCTGACCCGGGATTTGATCGATCCGTTCGGCCGCCATGTCAGCTATCTGCGCGTGTCGGTCACGGATCGCTGCGATTTCCGCTGTGTCTACTGCATGGCCGAGGACATGACCTTTCTGCCCAAGGCGGAAGTCCTCAGCCTGGAGGAACTGGACCGGCTATGTGCCGCCTTCATCCGCCAGGGCGTGCGTAAACTGCGCCTGACCGGCGGCGAACCGCTGGTGCGGCGCGGCATCATGAATTTGATCGACAGTCTGGGGCAGAAACTCGGCCATGGTCTGGATGAGCTGACCCTGACCACCAATGGCAGCCAGCTTGAGAAATATGCCGAGGGGCTTTATCGCGCCGGCATGCGGCGCATCAATGTGTCGCTCGACAGCCTGGAGCCGGCGAAATTCACCGAACTGACGCGCTGGGGCAAACTCGACAAGGTACTGGCCGGCCTGGCCGCTGCCAAAGCCGCCGGGCTGGCGATCAAGATCAATGCCGTAGCCCTGCGTGGTGTCAACGACATGGAATTCGACCGCCTGATTGCCTGGTGCGGCGAAGAAGGCTTTGATCTGGTGCTGATCGAAGTGATGCCGATGGGCGATATCGGCGAACTGCGCGTGGACCAGTATCTGCCGCTTTCGATGGCGCGCAGCCAGATTCAACGCAAGTGGACGCTCGACGACACCGATTACCGCACCGGCGGCCCGGCGCGCTATTACACCGTGCGCGAAACCGGGCGCCGCCTCGGCTTCATCACGCCGATGACGCATAATTTCTGCGAAAGCTGCAACCGCGTGCGGCTGACCTGCACCGGGCAGCTTTATATGTGCCTGGGCCAGGATGACAGCGCCGATCTGCGCGCGCCCCTGCGCGCCTCGGAAAGCGACGAGCGGCTGGATCAGGCCATCCTGGAAGCCATCGCGCGCAAGCCCAAGGGGCATGATTTCGTGATCGACCGGCGCCGCCCGGCGGTAGCCGTGCCACGCCATATGAGCGTGACCGGCGGCTAGGTCGTGTGGACACTCACCT
>DLGP01000159.1:21994-27074 GCA_002482765.1 Alphaproteobacteria bacterium UBA7691 | reverse complement strand
GTGCATGTTCATCAGCTGCAGCACTTCGCCCTCGGCGATGACGTTGGTGGCGTCGGCCAGCACGTCCAGCACGCGCATGCGGTTGACGCTGACCATCATCTGGAAGGCGCGTGAGTACAGGAAATCACCCACCAGCACGCTGGCGGCATTGCCGAACAGCGCATTGGCCGTCTGCCGGCCGCGCCGCAGCGAGGACTCGTCGACCACGTCGTCGTGCAGCAGGGTGGCGGTGTGGATGAATTCCACACAGGCGGCCAGCAGGATTTGCTTGTCGCCCTGATAGCCGCAAAGCTGCGCCGCGCCCAGGGTGAGCAGGGGCCGGATACGTTTGCCGCCGCTGGCAATCAGATGCCGGGCCAGTTGCGGGATAAGCTGCACGTCGCTTTCCATGCGCAGCAGGATTTCGCGGTTCACCGCGTCCATCTCCGCCGCGACAAGCTGGCGCAGCGGCTCTATGCTGGGCACCGAGTTGGGAACCGGAGCCGGGCTGTGCTGAATGATCTGGGCCGGTTGCGACAAAGCGGATAATCCTGTGGCAAGAAAAACACTGCGTTGCCAGAAGCATAGTTGGATGGGCTTTTCGGTCAAGCATTGGGCGGTTTATGCCGGCGGGGCCCATGGTTGAGCCGGGGATGGTTGAGCCGGTACCCGGGGCCACCACCCGCGATGCGTTGCTGGGCGGCCGCGTGATGCTGACCCAGCCGCGCCAGGGCCAGCGCGCCAGCGCCGATGCGGTGATGCTGGCGGCTGCCGTGCCGGCGCGGCGCGGCCAGCGCGTGCTGGAACTGGGCTGCGGCACCGGCGTAGCCATGTTGTGCCTGGCGGCGCGGCTGCCCGGGCTTTGTATTGATGGCGTGGAAATCCAGCCCGATCTGGTCGCCCTGGCGGCACGCAACATCGCCGCCAATGGCCAGGAAGCCAGCCTGCGGGTGCTGCCGGGCGATATTCGCGAGCGGATTCCCGGCATCGCGCCCAATAGCTACGATCAGGTTTTTGCCAATCCGCCGTATTTTGCGCCGGGCGCGCATCGCGCCGCCGCCGATCCCGGCCGCGCCCTGGCGCGCCAGGGGGCCGATAGCGCCGCCTGGGTGGCGGCTTTGCTGCGCCATTGCAAGCCGGGCGGCCGGCTCACCCTGATCCAGCGGGTGGAGCAGCTTGGCGCCCTGCTGGCTGCCTTGGCGCCCAAGGCCGGCAGTATCGAACTGGTGCCACTGTTTTCCAAGCCGGGCCAGCCGGCCAAGCGGCTGATCCTGCGCGCCGTGAAGGGCGGCAAGGCGCCGCTGGTGCTGCACCCCGGCCTGGTGCTGCACCAGCCGGATGGCAGTTATTTCCCGGAAATCGATGCCGTATTGCGCGAAGGCGCGGCACTGCCCATATAATAGGGCGTCAATTCCTTTTGGGTGTAGCTGGGCGATGCTGAAATTCCTGCTGCTGATCGGCGTCATCGCCGCAGCGTATTATGGCTACAAGTATTACGGGCGCTGGGAAGCGGCGCAGGCCGAACGCGACAAGCAGAAGGCCGCCGCCGAAGCCGAGGCGCAGCGCCTGCGCCAGCAGGCGGCCCCCGCCGCCAACCCCCAGCCAGCCAGCCAGGCGGCGGAAATGGGCGGCGAGGATATGGTGGCCTGCCCGGGCTGCGGCACCTATCGCCCGGTTGGCGCCAAGGGGCCGTGCGACACGCCCGGATGCACTGGCGCCAAGCTGTGAAATTACCAGCCGGTGCGGCGCCATAACTGGCGCGGCCGGGGTGCTTGACCGGGGGCGAGGCGGCCATTAAGGTCCGCCCGATTTTCCGCCACCCCTGGTTCAGCCACCTCAGGCACGGACGGCAGCATAATGGCGCCCACCGGACAGCCCACCTCACATGCTTTTCAAGACCTGATTCTGGCGTTGCAGACCTATTGGGCGCGCCAGGGCTGCACCATCTTGCAGCCTTACGACATGGAGGTTGGGGCCGGCACTTTCCACCCTGCCACCACGTTGCGGGCGCTTGGGCCGGAACCCTGGAATGCCGCCTATGTGCAGCCCTCGCGGCGGCCCAAGGATGGCCGCTATGGCGAGAATCCCAATCGCTTGCAGCATTACTACCAGTTTCAGGTGATCCTGAAGCCCAGCCCGGCCAATGTGCTGGACCTGTATCTCGATTCGCTGGCGGTGCTGGGCATCGATCACAAGCGGCATGATATCCGCTTTGTTGAGGATGATTGGGAAAGCCCGACGCTAGGCGCCTGGGGCCTGGGCTGGGAAGTCTGGTGCGACGGCATGGAGGTGACGCAGTTCACCTATTTCCAGCAGGTCGGCGGCTATGATTGCTCGCCAGTGGCAGCCGAGATCACCTATGGCCTTGAACGCCTGGCCATGTATATCCAGGGCAAGGACCGGGTATACGACCTGGATTTCAACGGCCGTGGTGTCAGCTATGGCGATGTGTTCCTGCAAGCCGAGCAGGAATTCTCCGCCTATAATTTTGAACATGCCGATACCGAGCAGCTTTTCCGCCGTTTCAACGATGTGGAAAAGGAATGTGTCGCGCTGGTGGAAAAGGGCCTGGCTTTGCCGGCCTATGACCAGTGCATGAAGGCCAGCCACACCTTCAATCTGCTGGATGCGCGTGGCGTGATCAGTGTCACCGAGCGCGCCGCCTATATCGGCCGTGTGCGCGCCCTGGCCAAAGCCTGCTGCACACAATGGCTGCGCTCGCGCGGCCATCTGCCGGAAGGGAGCCTGTAGATGCTGGGCGAATTGCTGCTGGAACTGCATAGCGAGGAGATTCCGGCCCGCATGCAGCAGCGCGCCGCCGAGGATTTGCAGCGGCTGGTGGGCGAGGGGCTGAAACAGGCCGGTCTGGGTTTCACCGAGGCACGGGCCTATTGCACGCCGCGCCGCCTGGCTTTGGTGGTTAAGGGGTTGCCGCGCGCCCAGGCCGATCTGCGCGATGAGAAAAAAGGCCCGCGTGTCGGCGCGCCGGAAGCCGCCGTGCAGGGTTTCCTGCGTTCGGCCGGGCTGGACAGCCTGGAGCAATGCGAAAAGCGCGATACCGGCAAGGGTGAATTCTGGTTTGCGGTGATCGAGAAGCAGGGCCGGCCCACGGCCGAGGTGCTGCTCGACCTGCTGCCCGCCGCGCTGGCGGCATTGCCCTGGCCCAAATCAATGCGTTGGGCCGATCACACCATGCGCTGGGTGCGCCCGCTGCACAGTATCCTGTGCCTGTTTGAAGGCCAGGTGGTGCCGTTAGCCTTTGGCCATCTCAAGGCCGGCGACAGCACCTGCGGCCATCGTTTCATGGCGCCGAAACGCTTTGCCGTGCGCGATGCCAATGATTGGCTGCGCTCTTTGCGCGGCGCCTATGTTGAGCCGGATTTCGCTGTGCGGCGCGAGATGATCCTCAAGGATGCCGCCTTTGCCGCCGGCAATGAGGGGCTGGCGCTGATCGAGGATGCCGGTCTGGCCGATGAAGTGGCTGGCCTGGTGGAGCAGCCGGTGGTGCTGCTGGGCGCGATTCCGTTGGCCTTCATGGATGTGCCGCGCGAAGTGCTGACCACGGCGATGCGTACGCATCAGAAATATTTTGCGCTTAATGATCAGGCCGGCAATCTGGCGCCGCGTTTTGTCATTGTCGCCAACACGCTGACCAATGATGGTGGCCGCCAGGTGGTGGCCGGCAACGAGCGCGTGCTGGCGGCGCGGCTCTCGGATGCAAAATTCTTCTGGGACCAGGATCGCAAGCAGCGCCTGGATAGCCGCCTGCCGGGCCTGAAGGACATTGTGTTCCATGCCAAGCTCGGCACCCTGGCCGAGAAGGTGACGCGCATCGAGCGTCTGGCTTTTGAGATTGCCGGGCTGATCGGCGCCGATACCAAACAGGCGCGCCGTGGCGCCGAATTGGCCAAGGCCGACCTGCTGACCGGCCTGGTGGGCGAATTCCCTGAATTGCAGGGCATCATGGGGCGGTATTATGCGCAGCATGATGGCGAGCCTGCGGCGGTGGCCGAGGCCATCGCGCAGCATTATTCGCCGCAGGGGCCGGCTGACCGCTGCCCGAGCGACCCGGTGGCGATCAGCGTGGCTTTGGCCGACAAGATCGACATCCTGACCGGCTTTTTCGCCATCGATGAGAAGCCGACCGGTTCGAAAGACCCGTTTGCGCTGCGCCGCGCGGCTTTGGGTGTGATCCGCATCATCCTGGAAAACAAGCTGGCGCTGGCGCTGAAGCCGCTTTTTGTCTCGGCGCTGTCGCTGCATGCTGTGCAGGCTGAGCCGGGCCGTGATGTGGCCGATGAATTGCTGCGTTTCTTTGTTGATCGCCTGAAAGTGTTCCTGCGCGAAAAGGGCGTGCGCCACGATGTGATCAGCGCGGTGTTTGCCAAGGGCGGCGACGACGACCTGCTGCGCGTGGTGGCCAAGGCGGAAGCCCTGGGCGCCTTCCTGGCCTCGCAGGATGGCGGCAACCTGCTGACCGCCTATCGCCGCGCCAACAACATCGTGCGCGCCGAATTGAAAAAGACCCCCGATCTGCCGCTGGGTGACGTGGCCGAAGGTTTCCTGGATCAGATCGAGGAAAAGGCGGTGGCGGCGATCCTGGCCGAGATTGGCCGCGCCGAACAGAATGCCGCCGGTGATGCCGCCGGCTTCGCCAAATATCTTGCTGCCCTGGCGCTGATGCGCCAGCCGGTGGATATGTTTTTTGAGCGTGTCACCGTGAATGCCGAAGACGCGGCCTTGCGCCGCAATCGTTTAAGCCTGCTCGCCGCCGTTGCCGGCAGCATGGACCGTGTCGCCGACTTTTCGCAAATCGAAGGATGATTTTGTCATGGCCAAGCTGAAGACCAAGACCAAGTCCAAGACCGCCAAGAAGGCGCCGATCAAGCAGGTTGCCGTGAAGAAGCAGGCCGCCGTCAAGAAAGCGCCGGTCAAGCAGGCTGCTGCCAAGAAGGCCGCTGTGAAGAAGGCCGCTCCGGCCCGCAAAGCCAGCGCCCCGGCCAAGCTCAAGCTGGTCTATTCCTTTGGCGATGGTCGCGCCGATGGCCGTTCCGAGATGCGCGAATTGCTGGGCGGCAAGGGCGCCAACCTGGCCGAGATG
>DLGP01000159.1:0-21986 GCA_002482765.1 Alphaproteobacteria bacterium UBA7691 | reverse complement strand
GGCTTCACCATCACCACCGAAGTCTGCACCGCCTTCTACAAGAATGGCCGCAAGTATCCCGCCGAATTGAAGGCCCAGGTTGATACCGCGCTGGCGCGGATTGAAAAGCTGGTTGGCGCCAAGTTCGGCGATGCCACCATGCCGCTGCTGGTTTCGGTGCGCTCGGGCGCCCGCGCCTCGATGCCGGGCATGATGGATACCGTGCTCAATCTCGGCCTCAACGATGTTACCGTGGCGGCACTGGCCAAGCAGTCGGGCAACGAGCGTTTCGCCTGGGACAGCTATCGCCGCTTCATCCAGATGTATTCCAACGTGGTGCTGGATGTCGGCCACGAGCATTTCGAGGAACTGCTCGAAATGCACAAGGAAGATAAGGGCCTGGTGCTGGATACCGAGCTTTCCGCCGAGGATTGGAAGGCGCTGGTGGTGGCCTACAAGGCCAAGGTGAAGGAAGAACTGGGCAAGCCCTTCCCGCAGGATGTGCATGACCAGCTCTGGGGCGCCATCGGCGCCGTGTTCTCCAGCTGGATGAACAACCGCGCCATCACCTACCGCACGCTGAACCATATCCCGGAAAGCTGGGGCACTGCGGTGAACGTGCAGGCCATGGTGTTCGGCAATATGGGCGAAACCTCCTGCACCGGCGTGGCCTTCACCCGCGATCCTTCCACCGGGGAGAAGGCGTTCTACGGCGAATACCTGATCAACGCCCAGGGCGAGGACGTGGTGGCCGGTATCCGCACGCCGCAGCAGCTCACCAAAGTGGCGCGGCTCAAGGTGGGCAATGAAATGCCCTCGATGCAGGAAACCATGCCGGCCACCTTCAAGCAGCTGACGGATGTGTTCCAGAAGCTGGAGAAGCATTACCGCGACATGCAGGATATCGAGTTCACCGTACAGCAGGGCAAGCTGTGGATGCTGCAAACCCGTTCGGGCAAGCGCACCGCCAAGGCCGCGCTGAAGATTGCGGTGGACATGGTGAAGGAAAAGCTGATCGGCCAGGCCGAGGCGGTCACCCGCATCGATCCGGCCTCGCTGGACCAGTTGCTGCATCCGACACCAGACCCCAAGGCGCCGCGCACCGTGATCGCCAAGGGCCTGGCGGCCTCGCCGGGTGCGGCCAGCGGCAAGGCGGTGTTCAGCGCCGACGAAGCCGAGAAGATGGCGGCCAGCGGCGAAGCCGTGATCCTGGTGCGGGTGGAAACCTCGCCGGAAGACATTCACGGCATGCATGCCGCCAAGGGCATTCTCACCGCGCGCGGCGGCACCACCAGCCATGCCGCCGTGGTGGCGCGTGGCATGGGCCGGCCCTGCGTTTCCGGCGCCGGTGCGATCCGCATCGACTATGCCGCCGGCAAGATGACCGTGGGCGATACCGTGGTGAACAAGGGCGATGTGATCACCATCGACGGTTCCACCGGCGAAGTGATCCTTGGCCGCGTGCCCACCATCGAGCCGGCCCTGTCGGGTGATTTCGCCACGCTGATGGCCTGGGCCGACAAGCTGCGCCGCCTCAAGGTGCGCACCAATGCCGAGACGCCCGCCGATGCCGCCGCCGCTGTGAAGTTCGGCTGCGAAGGCATTGGCCTGTGCCGCACCGAGCATATGTTCTTCGACGCCGACGCGGATCACCGCGGTGCGCGAGATGATCCTGTCGTCGTCGGTTGATGGCCGCCGCAAGGCGCTGGCCAAGATCCTGCCGATGCAGCGCAACGACTTTGTGCAGCTGTTCAAGATCATGGCCGGTCGCCCGGTCACCATCCGCCTGCTTGATCCGCCGCTGCATGAATTCCTGCCGCATACCGATGCGGATTTTGAGGCGGTGTCGAAGGCCACCGGGCTCAGCGCCGCCGCACTCAAGGAGCGCAAGAAGGCGCTGGAAGAAACCAACCCGATGCTGGGCCATCGCGGCTGCCGTCTCGGCATTTCCTTCCCGGAAATCTATGAGATGCAGGCCCGCGCCATCTTCGAGGCAGCGGTGGAAGCCTCCAAGGGCGGCGGCAAGGCGGTGGAGCCGGAAGTGATGATCCCGCTGGTGGCCACCAAGGCGGAAATCGACATCCTGAAGCGCCGCGTCGATGCCGTGGCGGTGGCAGTGGCCAAGGAAACCGGCAAGAAGCTGAAATACCTGGTCGGCACCATGATCGAATTGCCGCGCGCCGCCTTGCGCGCCGCCGAGATCGCCGAGCATGCCGAATTCTTCTCGTTTGGCACCAACGACCTGACCCAGACCACTTTGGGCATCAGCCGCGACGATTCGGCCCTGTTCATGGACGATTACCTGAAGAACGGCATCTTCGAGCGTGATCCGTTTGTCAGCATCGACCAGAGCGGCGTGGGTGAACTGGTGCGGATTGCGGTTGAGCGCGGCCGCCAGAGCCGCCCGAATATCAAACTCGGCATCTGCGGCGAGCATGGCGGCGACCCGTCCTCGGTACGCTTCTTCCACAAGGCCGGGCTGGATTATGTCTCCTGCTCGCCCTATCGCGTGCCGATCGCACGGCTTGCCGCCGCCCAGGCCGCAATCTCGGAAGAGAAGGCCAGCGAAGCGTAAGCAAAAAAGCGATATCGCTTTATCGAACGGCGCCGGAAACACCCGGCGCCGTTTTTCGTTTCGACCGGCATCGAAACATCCGGCCCTGCCGTTTGCCTAAACTGCATCCTTAACAGCAAGGATGGTGTGATGCAGGGTGTGACGGGTTTTTACGGCTGGCGCGTGGTCGTGGCGGCTTTTGTGGTGGCGATGTTCGGCTGGGGTTTGGGATTCTATGGCCCGCCGGTTTTTCTGCATGTGGTGGTGCTGCGCACCGGCTGGCCGGTTGGGCTGGTTTCAGCCGCCGTCACGCTGCATTTTCTCTGCGGCGCCGCCGTGGTGGCGATGCTGCCGCAGCTTTATCGCCGCTTCGGCCTGCCGCGCATCACGCTGGCCGGCAGCGTGGTGCTGGCACTGGGTCTGCTGGGCTGGAGCCTGGCGCTGGCGCCGTGGCAGCTATTCCTGGCAGCGCTGGCCAGCGGCATCGGCTGGGTCACCATGGGGGCGGCGGCGATCAACGCCATCATCGCGCCATGGTTCAGCCGCCGGCGGCCGGCGGCCCTGGCCATGGCCTATAACGGCGCCAGTATCGGTGGCGTGGTGTTTTCGCCGCTCTGGGTAGCATTGATAACGCGGCTTGATTTCACCGGCGCGGCGCTGGCGATCTGCGCGGTGATGCTGCCGGTGATGCTCTGGCTGGTCTGTGGCCCGCTGGCTGTCACACCGGCCCGGCTGGGCCAACTGCCGGATGGCGATATGCCAGATGGTGATCCGGCCAGGAATGCTGCGCCGGCAGCGGCTGAGCCGCCGGCTCTTGCCGGCCGGGCGCTGTGGCGGAACCGGCATTTCCTGACCCTTGCTGCCGCCATGGCGCTCAGCCTGTTTGCCCAAATCGGCCTGATCGCACATCTGTTTTCGCTGCTGGTGCCGGCCTTTGGCGCGCAATGGGCCGGTTTTGCCGCCGGCCTTGCCACCGCCTGCGCCATTGCCGGCCGCTCGGCCGTGGGCTGGCTGCTGCCGGTCGGCGCGGATCGCCGCCTGGCTGCCAGTCTCAGCCTGCTGGTGCAGGCCGCTGGCTCACTGGCTTTCATCCTGGCCGGTGGCGGCAACGTGGCGCTGCTGCTGGCTGGTGTGGTGCTGTTTGGCCTTGGCATCGGCAATGTCACGTCATTGCCACCACTGATCGCTCAGGCTGAGTTTGCGCGCCAGACGGCTTTGCGTGTGGTGGCCTTGATCGTGGCCTTGGGCCAGGCCGGCTATGCTTTTGCGCCGGCGGCCTTTGGCCTGCTGCGTGAAGCCTCGACAGATCAAACCGCGCTGTTTTTCAGCGCTGCATTGGTGATCCAGTTGGCGGCTATCGGCTGTTTTCTGCTCGGGCGGCAGAGACCCCCGGGTCATGCCCGGGGGTGACGATGGTGTAGGGACTTTGGCAGTTGCGTCACCGCCGGGCTTGACCCGGCGGTCTGCGCTTG
Organism: Alphaproteobacteria bacterium UBA7691; assembly: GCA_002482765.1. Lineage (GTDB taxonomy): Bacteria > Pseudomonadota > Alphaproteobacteria > Ferrovibrionales > Ferrovibrionaceae > Ferrovibrio. The sequence goes on along the minus strand of DLGP01000159.1, from coordinate 17,981 downwards.
ATGCGGGTCATCCCACCAGCGCGCTTAATGCGCGTCATCCCAATTGTTGCCGATGCCGGCTTCCACCACCAAGGGCACGCTGAGCTGGGCGGCGCCTTCCATGATGCGCTTGGCCACTTTCACTGTGGCTTCCAGTTCGGCTTCCGGGGCTTCGAATACCAGTTCGTCATGCACCTGGAGCAGCATACGCGCCTGCAAGCCCTCGGCGGCCAAAGCTGCCGGCAGGCGGGCCATGGCGCGTTTGATGATATCGGCGGCGCTGCCCTGGATCGGTGCATTGATGGCGGCGCGTTCCAGGAAGGCGCGTTCTGAGGGATTCTTGGAATTGATATTGGGCAGATGCACGCGGCGGCCGAATTCGGTGCTGACAAAGCCGAGTTCATGCGCCTGCTTTTTGGTGCGGTCCATGTAATCGCGGATGCCGGGATAGCGCTTGAAATAGGCATCGATATAGGCCGCTGCCTCGCGCTGTGGAATGCCGAGCTGGGCCGCCAGGCCAAAGGCGCTCATGCCATAGATGATGCCGAAATTGATCGCCTTGGCCGAGCGCCGCACGGTTGGGTCCATGCCTTCCAGCGGCACGTTGAAGACTTGGGCAGCGGTGAGGGCATGGATATCCACGCCATCGCGGAATGCCTGTTTCAGTGCGCCGATATCGGCGATATGCGCCAGGATGCGCAATTCGATCTGCGAATAATCCGCCGAGATCAGCTTGTGGCCCGGCTCGGCCACAAAGGCGCGGCGGATCTTGCGGCCTTCCTCGGTGCGGATCGGGATATTCTGCAAATTCGGATCAGACGAGGCGAAGCGCCCGGTGCTGGTGGCGGCCAGCGAGAAGGAGGTATGCACCCGGCCATCCTTGCCGATCTGCTCCTGCAAGGCATCGGTGTAGGTGCCTTTCAGCTTCTGCAACTGGCGCCAATCCAGCACCACCTGCGGTAGCTTGTGGCCCTGGCTGGCCAGTTCCTCCAGCACATCGGCGCCGGTGCCATAGGCGCCGGTCTTGCCTTTCTTGCCGCCGGGCAGGCTCATCTTGTCGAACAGGATTTCGCCAAGCTGCTTGGGCGAGGCGAGGTTGAAGCTCTCCTCGGCCAGATCATGCGCCTCGCGTTCCAGCGCCGCCATGCGGTTGGCGAAATCGGCGCTCAGGCGGTTGAGTTCCGCCTTGTCCACCTTGATGCCGGCCAGTTCCATTGCCGCCACCACCGCCGGCATCGGCCGCTCGATGGTTTCATACAATGTAGTCTGCTTCTCGGCCAGCAGGCGCGGCTTGAGTTGGCGATGCAGCCGCAGCGTCACATCGGCATCCTCGGCGGCATAGGCCAGGGCCTTGTCCAGCGCCACGCGGTCAAAGGTGATGCGTGCCTTGCCGGTGCCGGTCACTTCGTCGAATTTCACCGTGGTATGGCCAAGATGGCGCTCGGCCAGCTCGTCCATATTGTGGTTATGCTTGCCGGCATCCAGGCTGTAGGACAACAGCATGGTGTCGTCATAGGGCGCCACGGTCAGGCCATGGGCGGCCAGCACCACCATGTCATATTTGATATTCTGGCCAATCTTCAGCACGGCCGGATCGGCCAGCATCGGCTTCAGCGCCGCCACCGCATCCTGAAGCGCGATCTGCTTCGGCCGGCCGCCGCCGCCCAGATCAAGCCCGTCGCCATTCGGCGCGCTATGGCCCAGCGGGATGTAGCAGGCCAGGCCCGGCGCGGTGCTGAGCGAAATGCCCACCAGCTCGGCCTTGGTGGCGGAAAGATCGGTGGTTTCGGTATCCACCGCCACGATGCCGGCGCGTTCGGCGCGCGCGATCCAGGCCAGCAGGCGATCCATATCCTGCACCAGCTCGTATTGCGCTTCGGCCGGCGTTGCGGCTTCGGCTTCGGCAATGGGCGTGGCAGCGGCAGCGTGATCCGGATCGGTCAGCTGCGCCCGGTTTGGCGGCACCAGACCCTTGACCCGGGCTTCCAGCCGGCCGCGCAGGGTGCGGAATTCCATGCTGGCCAGAAACGCATCCAGGGTTTCCCAATGCACCGGCCGGATGGCAAAATCCGCCAGGGTTTCCTGCACCGGCACGTCATCCTTCAGCAGCACAAGCTGGCGGCTGATACGCGCCTTCTCGGCGTTGCCGAGCAGGTTTTCGCGCCGCTTCGGCTGCTTGATCTCGCCGGCCCGCGCAAGCAGGCTGTCCAGGTCGCCGAATGTGTTGATCAGTTCGGCGGCGGTCTTGATGCCGATGCCGGGCACGCCGGGCACATTGTCGGTGCTGTCGCCGGCCAGGGCCTGCACATCCACCACACGATCCGGCGCCACGCCGAATTTCTCCATCACCTCGGCAGCACCGATGGCCTTGTTCTTCATCGGATCAAACAGCGACACGCCGGGGCGCACCAGCTGCATCAGATCCTTGTCAGACGAAACCACCACCACTTCCATGCCCTGTTCAACGGCCTGGCGGGCATAGGTGGCGATCAGATCGTCGGCCTCAAAGCCGTCCATCTCGATACAGGCCAGCGAGAAGGCGCGCACGGCATCGCGGATCGGGGCGAATTGCGGGATCAGGTCTTCCGGCGTTTCGCTGCGGTTGGCCTTGTATTGGGGGTAGATTTCATTGCGGAAGGTGTAGCGGCCGGCATCGAAGATCACCGCCATATGGCTCAATGCGCCATCGGCCTCGGCGCGTTCGCGCAAGGTGGCCAGCATGGTGCAGAAGCCGGATACGGCGCCCACCGGCATGCCGTCGCTCTTGCGCGTCAGCGGCGGCAAGGCGTGATAGGCGCGGAAGATATAGCCCGAGCCGTCGACCAGATAGAGGCGATGCGGCGCGCCGGCCATGCTGCTGGGCCGGTTAATGCGCGTGGGCGTGCGCGGCGGCGTCGGCCTTCAGCACATACTGGCGGCCGCAATAGGGGCAGTCCACCTCGGTTTTTTCGCCCATGTTAAGGTAGACACGCGGATGCCCCAGCGCGCCGCCATCGCCGTCGCAGGCAACGATGGTGCTATCCACTTCCTTGGTTTCAACCGGCTGCATGGCGGAACCCCGTGATTTGACCGCAGGCTTATGGGGTGATACCTAGCTCAACCCTTGGCAAGATGCCAGGGTCAGCCTCCATTTTGTTCCGGTTTTCACCCTATGTCGGACTTTCCCGCCATCCACTTGCAAGGGCTCACCAAGACCTATGGCAGCGGCCCACGCGCCAAACTGGCCTTGCAGGGCATTGATCTGGAAATTCCGCGCGGCAGTTTCTTCGGCCTGCTCGGGCCGAATGGCGCCGGCAAATCCACCCTGATCAACATCCTGGCCGGGCTGGTGCGCAAAAGCGGCGGCCGCGCCGCGATCTGGGGCCATGATATCGATACCGATCCGCGCCGCGCCCGTGCCGCCATCGGCGTGGTGCCGCAGGAACTGAATCTCGATCCGTTTTTCACCCCGCGCGAGGCGATGGAATTCCAGGCCGGGCTGTATGGTGTGCCTAAGGCCGAACGCCAGACCGATGCCATCCTGGCGGCGGTTGGCCTCACCGATAAGGCCGATGCCTATGCCCGCACCCTCTCGGGCGGCATGCGGCGCCGCCTGCTGGTGGCCAAGGCGCTGATGCATGCGCCGCCGGTGCTGGTGCTGGATGAACCCACCGCCGGTGTGGATATCGAATTGCGCCAGCAGCTCTGGGCCTATGTGAAGCGGCTCAATGCCGCCGGCACCACGGTGGTGCTGACCACGCATTACCTGGAAGAAGCCGAGGCGTTGTGCGACCGCATCGCCATCATCAACCATGGCCAAGTGGTGGCCTGTGATCGCACCCCGGTGCTGATCGGCCAGCTGGATCGCAAGGATGTCATCCTCACCCTGGAGGCGCCGCTCGCCGCCCCGCCGCCCGGCCTGGCCGATCTGGGCGCCGAATTGTTGGAGCCGGCGCGGCTGCGGCTGCATTACCGCCCCAGCCAGATGCCGTTTCATGCCGTGATGGCGCGCTGCGCCGCAGCCGGGCTGCTGATCCGCGATCTCTCCACCCAGGAAGCCGATCTGGAAGACCTGTTCCTGGAACTGACCCGGCGCCCGGCGGCTTGATCCGGGCCAGGGCCTCGGCTATGGTCCGCCCGGTTCGGTTTCCGATCCCAGGCACCCGTAGCTCAGCTGGATAGAGCGCTGCCCTCCGAAGGCAGAGGTCACAAGTTCGAATCTTGTCGGGTGCGCCATTTCAGAACAGATGTCGCTCGCTTTTGTGCTGGCTCCTTCGCACGCATTAATTGACGTGAGAGGAAATATGTTGCCGTGCCCTTTCCCGTTTAATTCCTCTCCAGCGTTTGTCGTCTGAGTGTTGCGTTCCGTCTCATAGCACGCTTTCAGTTTGTCGATAGAGAGCGTCGGCTCGTAGTTCGAACCTCGCCAAGGCCCGTAACGAGATGAAGTTCGGCGGATTGCGCTCCTCGGTCATCCTCCTCAATGGAGGCTAGCCAAAACCAAGGCAGGCGGCACATGCACTGATGGCCGATGTCGTTTTCGTTGTCCTCGGGTACGTAAAGAATCTCACGGCAGGTTGCGCAGAACACATGAAAAACACCACAACGATCACACTTGCCGACGCTATGGACAAATGCTCGTCGTGTCGGTGTTCCATCAGGGGAAAGAAGGTCGAGTGAGACTTCAGGATAGCCGTCCCAGAATATGCGCCCATTCTTACACTTGGAGTGAGAGCAGCGAGGCCAAGTTCTTGGATCGAAATTTTCAAGACGGTCGAGCGGAAGCAAGCGAATACTCACAGCAGTCTGGGCTCGTTTCTCCGCCGCCGGCGTGTGTCCGTAGGGACATACAAGATAGCCATGGGTTGCGCCCACATCCTCCATCATCCCTCTGAAGGTCTCGACATCCTTTACATCGATCTTACGTTTCCGCCGTTTGGCGTCGACGATGATCCGCCTTGTGTTGTCGGTGTCATGCCGCGCTTCAATCAGAACATCGATCTGTCGCTTTGTACCGGTTATGGCGCCTCGGATCGAAGCGTTCGGGGTCACACAAAACTCAGGCGAGAGTTCGTCTGCGAGCAATCGAGCGACTAAGCGCTCGTATATTTTCCAGTCTTCCCACACGTCTTTCATAATCATCGCGCCTCAAAAATTCATACGGCCGCACCCAGCCTGTTTGATTGACATAATGGAAGTATAGTTCTCAATTTTGCCTGTCATCGTGTGCTTTTTTTGAAGGGCTTCTGCCCATAAGCTTCTCACAAACCATAGTTTTATTTGTTTCAGAGAACACTTTGCCGGTTGCGGTAGCGACGGACGGCAAACCCAGTTGACAGCAGTCCGTGATAAAATCCTGTTGCCAACAGGATTTGCCGTCACTAGATTAGCGGCAACGCCCTTTGATGACAGAAATTTCCCCTAAATGATCGCCAAAACCTATGACCTGTCCGCCGCGGTGCATTATCACACTGGGGCATTTCCCCCGGCATCGCTTGATTATGAGGCGCTGCTCGGCCCTTTGGAGGACGCGGCTGCGTCGCTGGCGCGCTATGACGCCAAGATGGCGAGTATGGTGAATAGCGAGTTGTTCCTTGCGCCGCTGCGGCGCCAGGATGCGGTGAGTTCGTCGCGCATGGAAGGCACAATCTCCACCATCGAGGAGCTTTATCGCCTGGAAGCCGAGGAAGATGCCGGCACGCCCGATCCATATCGGGAAGCGCGCAACGACGACGTTGAAACCTGGCTGTATTCGAGTGCGTTGCGTAATGCCCAGCAGGCGCTGAGCAATGGGGCGCCCTTAAGTGAATATATGATCCGGGCGGCGCATCAGCATTTGCTGTCTTTTGGGCGCGGCGCCGGCAAGCGGCCGGGTAGCTACAAGCTGGAGCAGAATTATATCGGTGATGATCGGCGCGGGAAAATCCAGTATGTGCCGATAGCGCCCGAACACTTGCCCGGTGCCATGGCGGACCTGGTTAGGTTCATGAATGAAGGCGGCATGCGGCCGCTCATTCGCACCGCGCTGACCCATGTGGAATTCGAGGCGTTACACCCGTTTGAAGATGGCAATGGTCGGATCGGGCGCATGCTCATCACTTTGATGTTGTGGAAATTGGGCATCATCAGCCAGCCGAATTTCTTCGTCTCGGGCTACTTTGAGGCCAACAAGGATGAGTATATCGAAAAAATGCGTGCCGTTTCCGCACGCGGAGAATGGACCGGGTGGGTGGTGTTTTTCCTGCAAGCCATGCATGCGCAGGCCAGGGTCAACATTCAGACGGCGGATAGCATTTTTGCCCTGCATCATGATATGCGGGAACGTTTCCGTGTGATTCTGAATTCGCAATATCATGATCAGGCGCTGGATTTTGTTTTTGCCAGCCCGATTTTCCGTAATGACCGTTTTGTCGAGCGATCAGGTATTCCGGCTTCGTCGGCGCGCATAATGTCGCGTCGCCTGGTGGATGCTGGCCTGCTGCGCACCATTGTGCCTGCCGCCGGGCGGCGCGCCGCGCTTTACGCCTTTGATCCGTTGCTGGATATCCTCAAGGTCTGAGACCGGCTTTGCCCACTTCGACCGGCATCGAAGCATTCTGTCAGGCTTTTCGGATAGGCTGCTGGCGTATCGTTTCCTCCTTCAGCCAGACCCGAGGCCATGACCGATCTGTTCAGCCTGTTGCCTGCCTATTCCGCGCCGGTTTTCCTGTTCATCGCCGCCGTGCTGGTGCTGGCGGGTTTTGTCAAAGGGGTGATCGGCCTCGGCCTGCCCACCATTTCGGTTGGGTTGCTGGGCCTGATCATGGCGCCGGTGCAGGCGGCGGCTTTGCTGCTGGTGGCCAATCTGGTCACCAATGCCTGGCAATTGCTGGCCGGGCCGGATCTGCGCGGCATTTTGCACCGGTTATGGCCGATGCTGGCCGGCGTGGTGCTGGGCACTTTTCTGGGCGCGGCGTGGTTTCCGCTCGGCGCGTTTTCCTGGGCCACGGCGTTGCTCGGCCTGGCCCTGCTGGCCTATGCCGGGCTGGGCCTGGCGCAGCGCCAGTTGCCATTGCAGCCCGGGCAGGAGGTGTGGGCCGGGCCGCTGGTTGGTCTGGCCACCGGGCTGGTGACAATCCTCACCGGCGTGTTTGTGATTCCGGCGGTGCCCTATCTGCAAGCGTTGCGGCTGGAAAAGGATGATCTGGTGCAGGCGCTTGGCCTGTCCTTCCTGGTATCCACCCTGGCGCTGGGCCTGGCTTTGCTGGCCACCGGTGCCGGCGGTTATGGCGATGGCATGGCGGCGGCGGCTTTGCTGGCCTTGCTGCCGGCTTTGGGCGGCATGCTGCTGGGCCAGGCTTTGCGCAGTCGCATCAGTGCCGCCAGTTTCCGGCGCTGGTTCTTTGGCGGGCTGTTGGCGCTGGGCGGTTATCTACTAACCAAATCATTGCTCCAGGCGTGATGCAACCTAAGGGTTGACGGGTCAAAATTAAGGCCATAGGGTCGGCATGCAGCGTTGTTGTGCCTGGCCGAGGAGCGGCCCGGTTTTGTGTCAAGCTAGTCTGGTGGGGATGAGATGGGCGATTTGCGCAAGTTTGCGGTGGTCTTGCTGGCCACCGGCATCGCTGCTCTCCCCAACCCTGCCACTGCCCAGGCGCAGCAGGCCGGCGCCAATCAACCCGAATTGAATGATGCTTTCCGCCAGTTGCTGAGCCAGCCGGGCAATCTGCAAGCCCGCCAGAGCGTTGCCCGCAGCCAGGTGGAGCAGGGCAATTATGAAGGCGCCATTGCCACGCTGGAAGGCCAATTGCTTGATCCCAATGCCGAGCCGGCCTTGCGGGTTGAACTGGCTTCGCTTTATTACCGGCTCGAATCCTATCTGATGGCCGGGCTTTATCTGCGCCTGGCGCTGGCCGATCCGCGCCTGGATGCCGGCCTGCGTGCCTCGGCCACGGCCTTGCTGGAAGATATTCAGCGCCGTATCCAGCCTGGCCCCAAATTATCCGGCAGCCTGTCGCTGGGCCTGCGGGCGCAGAGCAACCCCACGGCCGCTTCTCAATCTGACACACTGTTGCAGGCCGGCGCGGTGCAGACCGTGCCTGCCGGTTCGCGCCCGGATAGCGATGTAGATGGCTTCGTGGCCGCCAATCTGCACCATGAATGGGATTTTCAGCGCCAGGATAGCGCCACCCTGGTCAGCACCGCCAATCTGTTTGCCAATCATTACAGCAGCGCGGCGGATTATGATCGCAACGGCAGCAAAACCGATCCGCGCGATCTGGTGGCGCTTAATCTCACCTCCGGCATCCGCTTTCAGCCCGATCCGGCCGGCCTGAAGCATCTGCTGCTGCGGCCCTATCTCGGGCTGACCGAATATCTGCTGGATGGCAATCAGTATCTGGTTGGCCTGGGCGGCGGTGTGGATGCGGAATACCGCTTCAGCAATGGTGCCACCCTGGTCGGCGCCACCTATGATATCCGCCGCAATTTCTATGCCGAGCGTGCCGATGTGAGCAACGCCCAGGGCCAGAGCGGCTATGAGCAGCGGCTGCAATTGCGCGCCAAGCAGGAATTGGCGCCGCTGCAAAGTCTGGCTTTGCTGGCCAACCTGACCGACCGCGCCGCCGACCGCGATTTTTTCCAGTATCGCGGCGCCGATCTGCGCCTCACCTATACCATCGGCTATCGTAATCCGTTGCAGGCGGATACCGGCGCCAACTGGTTTTCCAGCCTTTATGTTGGCGCTGCCCTGCGTGATTATGATGGCCCGGATGCCAGCGTCGCTCCGGGCGTGACGCGCGCAGACCGCGATTGGCGCATCGGCGCCACGCAGTTTGTCGGCCTGAACAAAAGCTGGGGCCTGCTATTCGGCCTTGAATATGCCGTGGTTGACTCGAACCTGCGCAATTACAGCTTCAACAACACGACCGGCATGATGAGTGCCGTCTATAATTTCTGATGCAGCACCGCCTTTTTCAGATTTTCTCTGGGAGCAGACCAATCATGCGACCGACCCGGCCATCCAACCCGATCCGCAGCTTTTGCCTGTGCAGTGCCGCCGGCATGGCCTTGCTTGTCGCCGGTTTAGCCCCGGCCCAGGCGCAGCAGGCTGGCGTGGTCTCTGCCGCCCGTAATGCCCCATTGGCGGCTGGCGCGCCGGTGCAGGTAGGCCAACGCCTTGTCACCGGGCCGCAGGGCGGGCTGCATGTGCTGTTTCTCGATCAATCCGCTGTTTTGCTCGGGTCGAATAGCGAATTGACGGTGGATCGATTCAGCCATGACGGCAAGGGCGGCGCCATTGCCATGACCCTGCATGCCGGCTCGGCACGTGTGGTGGGCGGCAAGAACAGCAAGGCCCAACCAACGCTGATTACCACCAAACAAGGCCAGGTCGCCATCAGTGGCGGCGTCGCCTGCGTTGAGGCTGCGCAACAGGCAACCCACGCCACCATGCTGTTTGGTCAACAAATGCGGGTGACATCGACAAACGGGGAAACCCAGGACATCACGCGCCCAGGCTTCGGCACATCCATGCTTTCTGATGATGCTGCGCGCCAGCAGGCAGAGGCAATAGTAGCCGCTTCATCTGGGTTTTTGGCTCTGTCAGATTCGACATCGTCGACGCAGAATCAGTTTGACCATTTCACAAACATTCTGAATGGCGGAGTCTCTCTGGCACCCGATCATTTTAGTAGCTTCCTCAACACCGTCGCCGATACGGGCAGTCTGAGAACGCTCGGTGTTGATTCCGTGCGTTCACTCCAGTCACCACAGGCGCAGACCCTTCAGGGTTCGACGACAGGTGGCGCGACGACTGGCAGCACTACAGCGGGCAGTTCAACAACGGCCATGCAGAATACCGGCGCGACCACACCGCCGGTGCTGGCACAGGATCGCCTGTCACTCACTGACAATACCGGCATGATCACCCCGATCAATCCCACGGTCGGTATTGCCGGCCCGCTTAACAGCATCGTGCCGCAAGCCGTGGTGGTGCCGGTCACCATCATCGCCCCGCCGCCTGAACCGGAGCCGATGTAAGGCAAGAGCGTGATGACACCATATTGAAGCGCTACGTTTCGCCTGGTGTCATCACGCTCTATTCCGCCCAGCCGCCACCCAGCGCCTTGTAGAGATCAACCAAAGCCGTGTAGCGGCCCAGCAATGCCTGGGCCAGCGCGTCATTGGCCTGGAACACGGTGCGTTGCGCATCCAGCAGGTTGAGGAACGGCACAGTGCCGGCGCGGTAGCGCGCCTCCACAATACGATAGGCTTCGCGCGCCTGGTCAAAAGCCTCGCGGGCATAGGTGTAGCGCTCGGCGGCATTGCCGGTGCTGGTCAATGCGTCCTCCACATCGCCAAAGGCGGTGATGGCGGCCTTGCCGTAGGTTTCAGCCAGTTCCTGATAACGCGCGCGGTTGAGGTCTTCCTGGCCTTCCAGCCGGCCGCCCTGGAATAGCGGCGCAGTCAGCGAAGCGGCCAGTGAATACAGCGCACTTTGCGGCTGGAGCAATGTGTGCAATGCGCTGCTTTGCAGCCCGGCGCCCATGGTCAGATCCAGGCTGGGCAGCCGCGCCGCCTGGGCCACGGCGATATCGCGGTTGGCGGCGCGCAGATCGGCTTCAGCCTTGCGGATATCCGGGCGCCGCGCCAGCAAAGCGGAAGGCAGGCCGGCTTTCACCGCCGGCAAGGCCAGCGCATCCAGCGATGTGGTGCTGATGGCAAAACCCTGCGGCGGCCGGCCAAGCAGCAGGGCGATGGCGGTCAGGGTTTCGCGCTCGGATTGGCGCAGGGCGGGAATCGTGGCGCGCTGGCTGGCGACGGAATTACGCTGCTGCGCCACTTCCAGTTCGGATGCCACGCCTAGCTGGCGCTGGCGTTCCAGCACCGCCAGCACATCCTCGGCATTCCGCAACGTATCCTCGGCCAGCCGGATGCGGTCACGCACCGAGAGAAGCTGAAAATACGCCGTCGCCAGATCGGCATGCAGGGTGAGGGCAACGGTTTCGCGGTCATAGCGGCTGGCGGCCAGCCGATCCAGCGCGGCATCGCTGCCGGCGCGGTTGCCGCCGAACAGATCCACCTGATAGCCGGCGGTGAGGCCCAGATCGAAGCTGTTGCGCACCACGCGGCCGCTGCTGGCCGTGCGCGTGCTGCTGGTGCTGCTGCTTGTGGGCGACCAGCTCCGGCCGGCACCGCCATCGGCGCCCAATGTGGGCAGCAAGGCAGCGCCGGCAATCTTGGCCGAAGCCTCGGCCTGGCGGATACGCGCCAGCGCGGCGGCCAGGTCGCGGTTATTACTTTCGGCCAGGCGCATCAGGCCATCCAGTTCGGCGCTGGCAAAGCCGCGCCACCAACTGGCATCCGGCCATTCCGCCACAGCCGTGTTGCTGGCCGCATCCCAGGCGGCGGGCGCGGTGATGGCCGGCTTGCTGAACGGGTCGCCGATCTCGCAGCCGACCAGGCCAACAAGCAGGCCGGCGCAGAGCATAACGCGCCGCAGATTGGGCGAGGGGGACAAACGCTGCTGCATGGTCATTCCGTGGCGAGGGCGACAACCGGATCAAGGCCGGCGGCCTTGCGTGCCGGCAGGTAGCCAAAAGTGAGGCCGGTGAAAAAGGCGCAGCCGAAGGCCAGCAGCACCGGGCCGGCGGCATAGATCACCGGCTTGTCGAAGGCGGCATAAAGCGCCGTGGCGCCCAGGCCAAGCAGCACGCCCAGCGCGCCGCCCAGGATGCAGATCACCAGGGCTTCGGTGTTGAATTGCAGCAGGATATCCATACGCCGGGCGCCGGTGGCCATGCGCACGCCGATCTCGCGCGTGCGCTCGGTCACGCTCACCAGCATGATATTCATCACGCCGATGCCGCCCACCAGCAACGAGATGATGGCGATGGAACCCAGCAGCAGGGTCAGGGTGTTCTGTGTCTCGGTGGCGGTCTGGATGATTGCCGCCATGTTGCGGATCTGGAAATCCTCGGCCTTATGGCGCCCGATCAGGGTTTGCCGGATCAGTTCCTGGGTTTCATCAATGCGGGTCACATCCTTCACCTGTACGGTGATGGTGCGCACATAACGCTGGCCGAACAGCCGCAGGATGCCGGTGGAAAGCGGCACCAGGATGGTGTCGTCCATGTCGGTACCCATCGGCGAGGCGCCCTTGGCTTCCAGCACACCGATCACCTGGAACGGGATGTTGTTCAGCAGCACATAACGCCCCAGCGCATCGCTGGCCGGCATGCCGGGATCAAACAGCGCTTTCAGGATGGTCTGGCCCAGCACTGCCACCGGCACATAATTGCGCACATCCTCGTCGCTGAAAAACACACCTTCCGCCACCGGCCAGTCACGCGCCTGGGCAAAGCCGGCGCCCACCGCATTGGCCTGGGTCAGATAGTCGTTATTGGCGAAACGCGCCGTCACCTGGCCGCTATATTCGCCCACCGCCACAGTCACATTGGCCAGGCCGTTCAGCGCATCGGCATCGGCCGGCACCAGGGTGGCGGTAACACCGCCGGATTGTCGCATATTGGGCGCGCCGGGGCGGATCAGCAGCAGATTCGTCCCCATCGCCGAGATACGATCAAGCACCGATTGCCGGGCGCCATCGCCGATTGCCAGCATCGCCACCACGGAAGCCACGCCGATGATGATGCCCAGCAGGGTGAGCAGGGTGCGCAGCAGATTGCCGCGCAAAGCCTGCAACGCCATACGGCCGGCTTCCAGCAGATTGGCTCCGGCGGCGCGCGGCCTGGTGGCCGTGTGGCGCGGCGGGGCGGCGGCTTCCTGCGGCCCGGCAGCCTCGATCCGCTGGTCGGATACGATATCGCCATCGCGGATTTCCACCACGCGGCGGGCCTGGCGCGCCACTTCGGCATCATGGGTGATCAGCAGGATGGTATGGCCGCGCTGGTTCAGGTCGCGCAGCAGCTTCATCACCTCGGCGCCGCTTTTGGAATCAAGCGCGCCGGTCGGCTCGTCGGCCAGGATCACCGGGCCGCCATTCATCAGCGCCCGGGCAATCGAAACACGCTGCTGCTGGCCGCCGGAAAGCTGCGTCGGCTTATGATCCAGCCGGTCGCCCAGGCCCAGCATTTGCAGCAATTCCACCGCGCGCTGGTGGCGTGCCTCGCGGCCCAGGCCGGCATAGATCGCCGGCAATTCCACATTGGCAGCGGCGCTTGAACCGGGCAGCAGGTTATATTGCTGGAAGATGAAGCCAAACGCCTCGCGGCGCAGCAGGGCGCGGCCATCGGCATCCAGTTCGGCCACTTCGCGGCCATCATAGCGGTAGCTGCCGCTGGTCGGGCGGTCGAGCAGGCCGATCAGATTCATCAGCGTTGATTTGCCCGAGCCGGAAGCGCCCATGATGGCAACAAATTCGCCGGGATGGATATCCAGCGAAATGCCATGCAGCACTTCCACGCTCAGGCTGCCGCGGCTGAAACTTTTGGTGATGTTGCGCAGTGAGATCAGCGGCTGGCTGGTGGCTGCCGTCTCACCGCGGCCGATCTGCGGCATCGCGGTCATAGCCGTGGCGTCCGCGCCCAGCTACCGCCGGGGCCGCCTGGGCCGCGCGGCTGATCCAGCAGCAATTCGTCGCCGGCTTTCAGGCCGCTGCGGATTTCCGCCGTGATGCGGTTATTGGCGCCGATTTCCACGTTACGCTCCACCGGCTGGCCGTTTTCCAGCACGCGGGCGCTATAGCGGTTGCGGCTGCCCGGCATCTGCTTCAGCGCCGCCATCGGCACCACCGGCACATTCTCGGCATGCGACACGATGAAGAATACCTGCGCGCTCATCTGCGGCAGCAGGTCATTCTGCGGGTTGCTCACATCGAACAGGGCCGAATACAGCACCACGTTATTCACCACCTGCGGCGTGGGCAGGATCTGGCGCAAGCTGCCGGTGCGGCGCCGGCCGGGCTGGCCCAGGGTGGTGAAATAGGCCGGCATGCCCAGTTTGAGGCGCGACACATCGGCTTCCGAAACCTGGGTCTGCACCGTCATCGTATCCAGGTCGGCGATGCGCAGGATGATCGGCGCCTGCTGATTGGCGTTCAGGGTCTGGCCCTGGCGTGCCGTGATGTCGATCACCGTGCCGGTCATCGGGGCATAGATTTTGGTGTAGCTCAGATTGGCCAGGTCGCCCTTCAGCGTCGATTCGGTCTGCTGCACCTGGGCATTCAGCGCCGCGATCTGCGCCGTGATGGCTTTGGCATTGGCTTCCGCGCTGTCAAAGGCATCCTCGCTGGTGGCGCGCTCGGCCAGCAGGCGGCGCTGGCGCTCATACTGCTTCTGCGCCAGGGCTTGCTGCACGGTCTTTTCGGCGATCTGCGCCTTTAGATTCATCAACTGCGCCTGGTCGGCGCTGACCCGCGCCTCATAAACCGTCGGGTCGATCTGGGCCAGTAATTGGCCCTTTTCCACCCTGGCGCCGATCTCCACCAGAATCTGCTTGAGCTGGCCGGAAACCTGGGTGCCAACATCCACATAATTCAGCGGCTGCAAGGTGCCGACGGCGGAAACCGTGTCCTCCACCATGCCCAGCGCCACGGTCTGGCTGCGCGGCGCCACGATGCTGCGCGACTGGTTGGCGTAATACCACCAGGCGCCGCCACCAGCGGCAGCGGCAAGCAGGGCAAGAACAAGGAATTTGGCTGAGCGGGACATGATTTCACTGATTCCGGGGGCGGGTACTTGTAGCCTAACACGGGCCAGGATTGCGAATCCTTCGCAGGCCGGGCCACCTATTATCGCGGAAATCTTGTAACATTTCCCTTCAATCGATGTTTCCGTAACGGTAGTCGCGCCGGTTGTATTTCCGAATTTTTATGGTCGCCTTATCGATAAGTAATTGGCATTCGCAAAGACATTCCGCTTAGTCTGTGTCATGAGCAATTCCATGCCCATTGCTGAGCCGTTCGCCTTTGCGCTTGCGCAAATGGACACGCTAGGTGTTGCCGCTTGCTATATTGATGCCCAGGAGCGGCTACAGGGCTGGAATCAGCAGTATCTCAAACTGTTTCCCGAGCATCTCGGCACCATCCATGCCGGCTGGGATTATCTGGAGAATCTGCGGCACTATTTTTCAGTCAATCATGGCGCGACGATGACGCCGGAGCGGCTCGACGACATGGTGACGGCCGCGGTGGCGCGGCATCGTGGCCAAACCGGGCCGCTGGATTTTCAGAAGCGCGACGGGCGCTGGCTGCGTTCAAGGGTGAACTGGCTGCCCGATGGTGGCGTGATCAAAAGCTGGGCCGATGTCACCGCTGAGGTGCTGCATACCGAGTCGGCGGTGGTGGAAGCCTTGTCCACCTTGCAGCAGGCCCTGCTGTGCTACGATCAGGATGGCCGGTTTTTCTTTGCCAATAACCGCGCTTCCAGCTTTTTCCCGCGTCTGATCGAACATTTCCATGCCGGCGCCGATTTTGCCGGCCATCTGCAACTGCTGGCCGGCGAGGCGGCGGATGAGGATGATCGCGCCGCCTTGCTGCAACTGGCGGCACTTTCCTGGCCGTTTGCCGGCGAGCCGGCGCCGGTGCTGGCCAAGCTGCGCGATGGCCGCGTGGTGCAGCTTGAATTGATGCCGTCGCGCAATGGCGGTCTGACCAGCGTGTGGACCGACATGACCGAGGCGCATCGCCTGCTGGCCGAGCGCAGCCGGGCTGAGGCTGAGGCCACGGCAAAATCCGAATTCCTGGCGGTGATGAGCCATGAAATCCGCACGCCGCTGAATGGTGTGCTGGGTTCGATCAGCTTGTTGGATCGTGCCAGTATGACATCGGCCGACCGGGCTTTGCTGGATACCGCACGCGCCTCGGCTGAGCATCTGCTGCATCTGCTGAACGACATCCTGGATTTCTCCAAGCTGGAAGCTGGCCGGGTTGAACTGGACGACGCCAATTTTGAGCTTCGCCGGCTGCTTGAAGGCGTGGTCGATGCGGTGCGCAGTCGCGCCGAGGCCAAGGGCCTGTTCCTGGATTGCCGCCTGGCGCCAGAGCTGCCGGCCAGCCTGCGTGGCGATCCTGGCCGCCTGCGCCAGATTCTTTTCAACCTGCTCGGCAATGCGGTGAAATTCACCGAGGCCGGCTGGGTGCGGCTGGAGGCCGTTCGGGCGCAGGGTAGCGATGGCGAGCCGGCGCTTGAGATCAGCGTGGCTGATTCCGGCATTGGCATCTCGGATGAAATCCGCCCGCTGCTGTTTCGCCATTTCACCCAGGCTGATCGCTCGATCACCCGGCGCTATGGCGGCACCGGCCTGGGCCTGGCGATCTGCGGCCAGTTGGTGGCGCTGATGCAGGGTGAAATCACTGTGGAGAGCAAGCCGGGGCGCGGCAGTGTGTTCCGCCTGCGCCTGCCTTTGCGCCTGGGCCTGCCCAGCCTGATTGACCAGCCGGTGCAGCCGGGCCGCCCGGTGCTGGTGCCGCTGCCGGCGCTGAGCCTGCTGGTGGCCGAGGATAATCCGACCAACCAGATGATCCTGGGCACCATGCTGCGCCAGCTGGGCCATCAGGTCAGCATCGCCAGCAACGGCATCGAAGCCTGTGCCATGCTGCGTCAGGGGCAATATGATCTGGTGCTGATGGACATGCAGATGCCGGAAATGGATGGCCTGGCCGCCACCCGCGTTATCCGCGCCATGCCGGAGCCTTGCGCCAAAGTGCCGATTGTTGCCGTTACCGCCAACGCGCTGGCCGGCGACCGCGAACGCTGCCTGGCAGCGGGCATGAACGGCTTTGTCACCAAGCCGATTGAAGTGGGCAGCCTGGTTGCGGCGATGCAGGCGGCATTGGATGAGGCCAGCACCGGCGGGGCAAATCTGCGCCAGCCGGCGTGGCCCGAAGCAGCGCCGGCCAAGCCAACCCTGGCACCGGCAGCAGCACAGGCGCTCGGTGCGCTGGCGCAGCGGCTCAAGCGCCAGGCCGCTTCGCCCTGATTCCACCAAGGCGTTGTGAGTCTACCGGCAATCACGCTAGATAAGCGCATGAGCCGGGCGCAAACAGACAATAACCCAGAGGATGCCGCCGCTATCGCGATGCCGGCGGTGGCCGGCCGTGGCGTGCAATCGGTGGAGATCGGCGGCCGGCTGTTGAACAGCCTGGTGCTGGCCAGCCAGCCGATGATGCTGCGCGATCTGGCCCAGGCTGCCGAACTGACCCCCGGTCAGGCGCATGCCTATCTGGTCAGTTTCCGCAAGCTCGGCCTGGTAGAGCAGGATGCCGCCAGCGGGCGCTACCGGCTCGGACCCTTCGCGCTGCATCTGGGCCTGGCCCGCTTGCGCAACACCGATCCCTATCGCCTTGCCGCCACTGCCGTGGTTGATCTGGCTGAGCAGCTTGAACTGATGGTCACCATTACAGTTTGGGGCCATGCCGGCCCCACCATTGTGCTGGTGCAGGAATCCTCGAACCAGATTCACGCCAATGTGCGGCCCGGCGGCTTGTTCACGGTCAGCGGCACCGCCACAGGCAAGGTGTTTGCCGCCTATCTGCCGCGCAAATTGGTGGAACCGGTGCTGGCCGCCGAATTGGCCACCTCGCGCAAGGGCTGGAGCGCCACAAGCGACATGGCGCCAGAGGAGTTGCTGGCCGAATTTGAGCGCGTGCGCCGCGCCGGCTTATGCACCACGGTGGATAATCCGGTGCCTGGCGTCAGCGCATTGGCTGCGCCGATCTTCGATCATACCGGCCGCATCATGCAGGTTATCACCGTGATCGGCCCCACCGCCAAGGTGGATGTCAGCGCGGAAGGCGGCCAGGCGCTGGCTTTGCTCGCCTTCACCCGCCGCCTCTCCGCCGAACTTGGCTATAGCGGCTGAGGCTGAGGTGATACTAAGTCAAAGTATGCGCGGAGCATCGGTTGCCCGCCCCCTCTCGTCATGCGCGGACTTGATCCGCGACGACCCGGTTCCTCCCCCTCTCGTCATGCCCGGGCTTGACCCGGGCATCCAATTTTTTGACTGTTTTCCAACCATTTTTCAATTGGAGTGAGATCCCCGGGTCAAGCCCGGGGATGACGACGGAGCGGACGCTCAGTCGG
>DLGP01000026.1 GCA_002482765.1 Alphaproteobacteria bacterium UBA7691 | reverse complement strand
TGCTGTTGTGGGTGGTGTGCATGGCACTCACCATCGGCACACCCGCCCAGGCAAGGCAGGATGGGCAGCGCAGCAGCGCGTCCAAGGCCGCGAGTGCCAGCAAGGCCAGCCCGGCACGGCGCACTGCCAAACCCCGCAGCGCACAGCGCCCGGTGGCGGTGCGGGCCAACCAGACCCGGCGTGTGGTGGCGCAGCCGGTGGTGCCGGCCCGGCCGATTGAGCCCTTGACCGAGTCAAGCGATAGCCCGGCCGATCCGAAAGGCGCCGGCCGGGCGCTGGTCATCCATCCCGTTCTGAAGGGCGCCAGCCCGGAGAAACGCCAGCCGGAAGCCCGCTTGGCGGAGGCTGTCGGCTTGACCCGCGCCATCGATCTGGATGTGCAGCATGCCGAGGTGGTGAATGTTTCCGCCTGGCGCCCCGGCACTCTGATCGGCCCGGGCAAGGTGGAGGAATTGGCGCAGTATATCCACGATAATCCGGTGGATGTGGTGGTGGTGGATGCCGCCGTCACGCCGGTGCAGCAGCGCAACCTGGAGCGTGGCCTGAAGGCCAAGGTGATTGATCGCACCGGCCTGATCCTGGAGATTTTTGGCGCCCGCGCGCGCACCCGCGAGGGCCGCTTGCAGGTGGAGCTGGCGCATCTGACCTATCAGCGCTCGCGCCTGGTGCGGTCGTGGACCCATCTTGAGCGCCAGCGCGGCGGCTTCGGCTTCCTCGGCGGCCCCGGCGAAAGCCAGCTTGAAATGGATCGTCGCATCATCGGCGACCGCATTGTGCGCATCAAGGCCGAACTGGAACATGTGGTCACCACGCGCGGCCTGCATCGCCGGGCGCGGCAGAAGGTGCCGTATCCGGTGGTCGCCCTGGTCGGCTACACCAATGCCGGCAAATCCACCTTGTTCAACCGGCTGACCAAGGCGGATGTGTTTGCCAAGGATTTGCTGTTCGCCACGCTGGATCCCACCATGCGCGTGGTCAAGCTGCCATCCGGCCGCCGGGTGATCCTGTCGGATACGGTGGGCTTCATTTCCGATCTGCCGACGCATCTGGTGGCGGCCTTCCGCGCCACGCTGGAAGAGGTGATTGCTGCCGATCTGGTGCTGCATGTGCGCGACATGGCGCATCCCGATTGGGCGGCGCAGGGCAGCGATGTGGATGCGGTGCTGGGCTCGCTTGGCATCAATGCCACGTCGGGCCACAAGCTGTTGCAGGCCTGGAACAAGATCGACCAGCTTGATGCCGAGGGCCGCGAGACATTGCTCAACCAGGCCGACCGGCAGGACGATGTGGTGGCGATTTCAGCCCTGGATGGCAGCGGCTGCGATGCCCTTCTGGCGCGGATCGAACAGCGCCTGGGGGATGACCGGGTTGATCTTGACCTGACCCTGCCGGCTGGCGATGGCGCCGCATTGGCCTGGCTGCATCGCCATGGCGAGGTGCGCAGCCTGAGCGAAAAGGACGGCCTGCTGCATCTGGCCGTCAGCCTAAGCCCGGGCGAGTATGGCCGCTGGCAGAAGCGGCAACAGCAGGGAGTTTGAGATGATCGACATGATGGCGGTGAACCGGCTGCTGGTGGATGCGGCGCGGGAAACCATCCTGCCGCATTTCCGCCGCCTCAAGGCCGGCGATATCGATACCAAGGCAGGGCCGCATGATGTGGTGACGGTGGCAGACAAGGCCGCCGAAGCCTGGCTGACGCCGAAGCTGATGGCGCTGCTGCCGGATTCCGTTGTGGTGGGTGAGGAAGCAGCCAGCGCCGATGAGGCGATCATGGATGCCTTGCGCCGCCCCGGCAGCGCCTGGCTGATTGATCCGGTGGATGGCACCGCCAATTTTGCCGTTGGCTCGCCGCTTTTTGCCGTGATGGTGACATTGGTGCGCGATGGTGATGCGGTGGCAAGCTGGATTCACGATCCGGTGCGGCATGTGACGGCGATGGCGCACCAGGGCCAGGGCGCCTGGATGCTGGAAGCCGATGGCAGCGAGCGCCGCTTCCGCCTGCCCAAGCCGCCCAGTCTGGCGCATATTTCCGGCGCCCCGAATATCCGCTATGGCGACCGCGATTTTGCCGCCGGTATCGCGCATCGGCTGGATCGCACTGCCGGTGTGATGATCCTGCGCTGCGCCGGCCAGGAATACCTCGCCATCGCCGAAGGCCAGATCCATTACGCGGTCTACAATCGCGCCCTGCCTTGGGATCATGCCGCCGGCTGCCTGATGATCTGTGAAGCTGGCGGCGTGGCCAAACGGCTGGATGGCACCACCTATCGCGCCGCCGACAAACCCTGGGGCAGCCCGCTGGTTGCCGCTTGCGGTGATGAGCAATGGAATTGGCTGAAAACGGGTCTTTTCTCGCCCTGATTTGGGGCGCGAAGAAGGCCCCCCCAGCGTTGCCCCTGAGGGGTGGGATATGGTAGCTTCCGAGGCCTGATTCCGCCGTGCCAGACGCGGTTGAATCGAGGTTGGAATTGTCCTACGCCGCAACCTCCCGGAATTCCCAATAGTGACCGATCAGCCGCCGCTTCCGCACGATATTCAGCCGATCTCCATCGAGCAGGAGATGCAGCGCAGCTATCTCGGCTATGCGATGAGTGTCATCGTCTCACGCGCCCTGCCTGATGCGCGTGATGGCCTCAAGCCGGTGCATCGCCGCATCCTCTATGCGATGCAGGAAAGCGGCTACACATCCGACAAGCCCTATCGCAAATCGGCCCGCATCGTCGGCGATGTGATGGGTAAGTATCACCCGCATGGCGACCAGTCGATTTACGATGCCATGGTGCGCATGGCGCAGCCTTTCTCGATGGGGCTGATGCTGCTGGATGGGCAGGGTAATTTCGGCTCGATGGACGGCGATCCGCCGGCGGCGATGCGCTACACCGAAATCCGCCTGGCCAAGACCGCCGAAGCCATGCTGGACGATATCGACAAGGATACGGTCGATTTCCAGCTTAATTACGATGACAGCACCCGGGAACCCACGGTGCTGCCGGCGCAATTCCCCAATCTGCTGGTGAATGGCGCCAACGGCATCGCCGTTGGCATGGCCACCAACATTCCGCCGCATAATCTGGGCGAAGTGGTGGATGCCGCCTGCGCCTATATCGACAATCCGGATATTACGCTGGATCAGTTGCTGGATATCCTGCCGGCGCCGGATTTCCCCACTGGCGGCATCATCCTTGGCCGCGCCGGCGCCAAGGCGGCGATGTATACCGGGCGTGGCTCGGTGGTGGTGCGTGGCCGCGCCGTGATCGAGGAAATCCGCAAGGACCGCGAAGCCATCATCATCACGGAAGTGCCCTACCAGGTGAACAAGGCCACCATGGTGGAGAAGATCGCCGAAGCCGTGCGCTCCAAGCGCATCGAAGGCATTGCCGATCTGCGTGATGAATCCGACCGCGACGGTGTGCGCGTGGTGGTGGAACTGAAACGCGATGCCATGGGCGAGGTGGTGCTGAACCAGCTCTACCGTTTCACCCCGCTGCAAACCTCGTTCGGCGTCAACATGCTGGCGCTGAATGGCGGCAAGCCGGAATTGCTCAATGTGAAGCAGTTGCTTGGCGCCTTTGTTGATTTCCGCGAGGAAGTGATCTCGCGCCGCACCCGCTTCCTGCTCAACAAGGCGCGTGATCGCGCCCATGTTTTGGTGGGCCTGGCGATTGCGGTGGCTAATATCGACGAGGTGATTGCGGTGATCCGCGCCGCCCCCGATCCGGCCTCGGCGCGTGAGAAGCTGATGACCCGGCTATGGCCGGCCAGCGATGTGGCGTCGATGATCGCGCTGATCGACGATCCCAGCCATCGCGTGGTGGATGGGCATTACCGCCTGTCGGAAACCCAGGCGCGCGCCATTCTTGATCTGCGTTTGCAGCGCCTGACGGCCCTGGGCCGCGACGAAATCGGCGACGAGATGCAGCAGCTTGCCGTGCAGATCAACGAATATCTCGCCCTGCTGGCGGATCGTAGCAAGCTGATGGCGTTGCTGCGCGGCGAATTGGTGGCGGTGCGGGATCGTTTCTCGGTGCCGCGCCGCACCGAAATTCAGGATCTGGAATTTGAGGCCGATGCCGAAGACCTGATCCAGCGCGAGGATATGGTGGTGACGGTGAGCCATACCGGCTACGTCAAGCGCACGCCGCTTTCCACCTATCGCACGCAGAAGCGTGGTGGCAAGGGCCGGTCGGGCATGGCCACCAAGGAAGAGGATTTTGTCACTGAGCTGTTTGTGGCCAACACGCATCAGCCGGTGCTGTTCTTCTCCAATATCGGCCGCGTCTACAAGATGAAAATCTACCGCCTGCCGATTGGCAACCCGCAATCGCGCGGCAAGGCTTTTGTCAACCTGCTACCGCTTTCGGAAGGCGAGAAGATCGCCGTGGTGATGCCGCTGCCGGAGGATGAGGCGAGCTGGGGCAATCTGCATGTCGCCTTTGCCACCGCCAAGGGCTATGTGCGGCGCAACGATCTGTCAGATTTTGTCTCGATCAATGCCGGCGGCAAGATCGCGATGAAATTTGAGGGCGAGGATGCCGACGACCAATTGGTGGCGGTGCGGTCCTGTTCAGACCAGGATGATATCCTGCTGGCCAGCCATCAGGGCAAGTGTATCCGGTTCCCGGTTTCGGATGTGCGCAGTTTCCAGAGCCGTTCCTCCACCGGCGTGCGCGGCATGAAGCTGGCTGATGGCGACCGCGTGATCTCGATGTCGATCCTGCGCCATGTCGACGTGACCGCCGAGGAGCGCGAGGCTTATGGCCGCCGCAAATCGGCGCTGGAGCGTATCGAAGCCGGCGAAAGCGGCGTGGAATTGCCGAGCGAAATCTCGGCCGAGCGCTTCACCGCCTTGCAGGCTGCCGAGCAGGTGTTGCTGACCGTGACCGAAAAGGGCTATGGCAAGCGCAGTTCGGCCTATGAATACCGTGTTACCGGCCGTGGCGGCTCGGGCATCATCAATATCGAGACCACGGCGAAGAATGGCGATGTGGCTGCCACCTTCCCGGTGGAGCATGGCGACCAGATCATGCTGGTGACCGATGGTGGCCAGTTGATCCGCTGCCCGGTGGACGATATCCGCATTGCCGGGCGCAACACCCAGGGCGTCATCATCTTCAAACTCGCGGAAGGCGAGAAGGTGGCGTCGGTTGCACATCTGACCGATAATGGTCAGGCCGATGAAGGCGGTGGTGACGATGGCGACGCGGGTGATGCGGCGCCAGGGGGAGAAGAGGGAAGCGACGCATGAGCAAGACCCGTATCGGGCTGTATCCGGGCACGTTTGACCCGGTGACCAAGGGGCATTACGACATCATCAAGCGCGCCGCCAAGCTGGTGGACAAGCTGGTGGTGGGCGTGGCGGTGAATGCCGGCAAAGGGCCGCTTTTCTCGCTTGAGGAGCGCGTTGCCATGGTGCGCGAGGAAATCGGGCCGCTGATGCCCGGCGCCACCGAATTCGAGGTCAAGCCGTTTTCCAACCTGCTGATGCATTTTGCCATGGATATCGGCGCTGCGGTGATCATCCGCGGCCTGCGCGCGGTGTCGGATTTTGAATATGAATTCCAGATGGTGGGCATGAATGCCCGGCTCAATTCCGAGATCGAGACAGTGTTTCTGATGGCATCCGACAACCACCAGTTCATCGCCTCGCGCCTGGTGAAGGAGATCGGCATTCTGGGCGGCGATGTGGCGCCGTTTGTGTCGCCGCGTGTGGCCGAGCGGCTGCTGACCCGGGTGGCGGCGGTGAAAGCGGCGGAGAAGCCGGAATGATACGCCGTGCCTTTTTGAACCGCTCCCTGGCCCTGCTGGCCGCCTTGCCGTTTGCCAATCTGCCCTTTGCCGCCAAGGCTCAGGCAACCGATCCGGAAAACACGTTGTTCATGGAACTGGAATGGGGCCGGGTGGTGATTGCCATGCGGCCCGATCTGGCGCCCCGGCATGTGGCGCGGATCAAGGAACTGACCCGTAAGGGCTTTTATGATGGCGTGGTGTTCCATCGTGTGATTCGCGGCTTCATGGCGCAGACCGGCGATCCCACCGGCACCGGCGGCGGCGGTTCGGGCCAGAAGCTGATGGCCGAATTCAACAACGAACGCCATGTGCGCGGCACGGTTTCGATGGCTCGCACCAACGATCCGAACAGCGCCGACAGCCAGTTTTTCATCTGCCTGGATGCCGCGCCGCATCTCGACCGGCAATATACTGCCTGGGGCAAGGTGGTTTCGGGCATGGAATTTGTCGACAACATCAAGAAGGGGGCGCCGGGCACTGGCCAGGTCAGCAACCCTGACAAGATTATTCGTATGCGCGTAGCCGCCGACGTGAAATAAAAGGAACCCCTCATGAGCGCCGATCTCGAAAACACCCTCTATCTCGAACTCAAGGGCGGCCGCGTCACCATCGCGCTCAAGCCCGATCTGGCGCCCAAGCATGTGGCACGGATCAAGGAACTGGCCCGTCTGCATTTTTATGATGGCCTCAAATTCCATCGCGTGATCGAGGGTTTCATGGCGCAGACCGGCTGCCCAAAAGGCACCGGCACCGGCGGTTCGGGGCAGAATCTGAAGGCTGAATTCAACGATGCGCCGCATCTTCGCGGCACCTGTTCGATGGCCCGCGCGCAGCATCCGGATAGCGCCGACAGCCAGTTTTTCATCTGCTTCGACGATGCCAGCTTCCTGGATGGTCAATATACCGTCTGGGGCCAGGTTACCGAGGGCATGGAATTTGTCGACGGCATCAAGCGCGGCAGCCAGCGCGATAATGGCGCGGTGAGCGATCCGGACAAGATCGTCAGCCTGCGCGTTGCCGCCGACGTCTGATCAATCCAGGGCCACGCGGCCCGGCCAAAAATGCTGGTAGATGATTTTGACTTCGCCCTGCCGGCGCATCTGGTCGCCGAGCGGCCAGCCGTGCCGCGAGATGCCGCGCGCCTGCTGCTGTGGCCGGGTGACGGCGCTGAGCATTGCGTGCGCGATCTGCCCGATCTGCTGCGGCCGGGTGATCTGCTGGTATTCAACGATACCAAGGTGATTCCGGCGCGGCTCTATGGCCGGCGCGAGCGCGAGCCTTTTGTGGCTGCCGAAGCCCTGTTGCTGAAAGCCCTGGGCGAGCGGCTGTGGTCGGTCATGGCCAAGCCGGCGCGGCGTTTCAAGCCGGGCGATAGCTTGCTGTTTGAGGGCGGCTTGCGTGCCGAGGTGGCCGAGAAGGGCGCGGGCGTGGATGGCCTGGTGCTGCGCTTTGATCGTGATGATGCCGCCGTGCTGGCCGCGCTGGAGCAGAGCGGCGCCATGCCTCTGCCGCCCTATATCGTGGCGCAGCGCCGCGCCGATGCCCGTGACCGCGCGGATTATCAGACCGTCTATGCCGCCCGTGCCGGCGCCATCGCAGCGCCCACGGCGGGTTTGCATTTCACGCCAGAGCTGCTTGCGGCCCTGGCGGCGCGTGGCATTGCCCAGGCCAGTGTCACCCTGCATGTCGGCGCCGGCACCTTCCTGCCGGTGAAAGCCGAGCGGGTGGCCGAGCATCGTATGCATGCCGAATGGGGCGAGGTGAGCCCGGCCACGGCAGCGGCAATTGCCAAAACCCGGGCGGCGGGCGGCCGTGTTGTGGCGGTTGGCACCACCAGCCTGCGCCTGCTGGAAACCGCCGCACGCGAAAGCGGCGATGTTGTGGCCTGGAGCGGCGACACCGATATTTTCATCACGCCGGGCTTCCAGTTCCGCGCCGTGGATGTGCTGATGACCAATTTCCACCTGCCGCGCTCCACCCTGGTGATGCTGGTGGCGGCTTTCATCGGCTGGCCCGAACAGCGCGCGCTGTATGCCCGCGCCATTGCCGAGGGCTATCGTTTCTATTCCTATGGCGATTCGTCGCTGCTGTTCCGGAACCCGTCATGAGCCTGAATTTTTCCGTCCTTGCCCAAGATGGCGCGGCCCGGCTGGGCAAGCTGCATACCGCCCATGGCGTTATCGACACGCCGGTTTTTATGCCGGTGGGCACCGCTGCCACGGTGAAGGCGATGACACCGGAGGCGGTGGCTGCCACCGGGGCGCAGATCATCCTGGGCAACACGTATCACCTGATGCTGCGGCCGGGCGCCGAGCGCGTCGCCAAGCTGGGCGGCCTGCATAAATTCATGCATTGGCCGGGGCCGATCCTGACCGATTCCGGTGGTTTCCAGGTCATGTCGCTGGGGCAGTTATCCAAGGTCACCGAACGCGGCGTGGCATTCCAGTCGCATATCGATGGCGCCAAATATGATCTGACGCCGGAACGCTCGGTTGAGATTCAGGATTTGCTCGACGCCACCATCACCATGCAGCTTGATGAATGCGTGGCCTATCCGGCGGAAGCCAAGCGCGCCGCCGATGCCATGCGGCTATCCCTGCGCTGGGCCGAACGCTGCAAGGCGGCGTTCCGCGACCGGGCGGGCTATGGCCTGTTCGGCATTGTGCAGGGCAGCACCTTTGCCGATTTGCGCGCCGAGTCTGCGGCTGGTCTGCAAGCCATCGGCTTTGATGGTTATGCCATTGGCGGCCTGGCCGTGGGCGAGCCGCAGGAAGCCATGTTTGAAACGCTGGATCATACCGTGCCGCATCTGACGCCGGATCGGCCGCGTTATCTGATGGGCGTGGGCAAACCCTCCGATCTGGTGGGGGCGGTGCTGCGCGGCGTGGATATGTTCGATTGTGTGCTGCCAACCCGCTCCGGCCGCACCGGCCAGGCCTTCACCCGGCGCGGCACGGTGAATATCCGCAATGCCCGCCATGCCGAAGACCCGCGCCCGCTCGATGAAGAATGCCGCTGCCCGGCCTGCACCCATCACAGCCGCGCCTATCTGCATCATCTGGTGCGCTCAAACGAAATTCTCGGCAGCGTGCTGATGACCTGGCATAACCTGACCTATTTCCAGGATCTGATGGCCGGCATGCGCGCCGCCATCGGCGCCGGCCGCTTGCAGGCCTTCGCCGCCGATTTTGCTGTCGGCCAGGGCTTGGGCGATATAGACCCGCTCTGACATGGAAAAACTCAAGCGCCATGCCAGGGTGTTCGGTATCGCGCTGATCTTTGCCATGCTTGCCTATGGCCTGGCGCATCTGGCGGTGTGGCTGACCCGGCATTGGTGGGGGTAGCTGGATAGACGAGAGGGGAAGTGGTGGGTCCGACGGGATTCGAACCCGTGACCTCTCGATTAAAAGTCGCTTGCTCTACCAGCTGAGCTACGGACCCACAACGCGGCGGACCATAATTGCCGAGGGCGGCGCCGTCAACCGCCCTGTCCGGTGTTGAAAACCCTGATTTTACGGCAATTTACGGAAAGCGATCAGCACCTGGCCAACCTCCAGGCCAAACTTGCGCACGGCGGCCCGATTCAGCACCACCTCATCATCGAAGCGGTAGAGCCAGTCATCAAAGCTGACAGCGATGCCGCCGTCATCGGTTTTCAGCGTGATGTCATAGCGCCAGCGGAAACCATTGCCCTGGGCGAGACCCATGGCCTGACCCAGCACATCATCGGCCTGGCCGGTAAACTGGTCACCCTGGCGGCGGATGCGCCAGACGCGCCGCTGGGTTTCGCCATCGCTGAAGCGGAAATCCTCTTCCAGCACCAGATCGGCGCCATCCCGGCGGCCAAGCAGTTCTACGGTGAATTGCCGCACATTGCCGCCGAAGCGCGGCTCGAACAAACCCCAGGCTTTGGAGCGGCCGAGGAAATACCGCTCCAGATCGAAGGCGCCATAGGCGGCAAGGCCAGCCGGATCGGGCCGGGTGGGGCCGGCACAGCCGACGAGCGGGGTGATGATGAGCAGCAGCAAAGCTGCAAGGCGAAGCGGGCGCATGCCAATGACATAGCCCGAATGCCGCTGCGGACAACTGCAACAAAAAAACGGCGGCCCGGTTGGGCCGCCGCTGTTTTTAAGCGAAACGCTGTCGTGTTTAACGGAACAGGCTGAGCAGGGTGTTGGGCTGCTGGTTGGCGATCGACAGCGCCTGCACGCCGAGCTGCTGGCGCACCTGCAACGACTGCAAGGCGGCGCTTTCGGCAGCCACGTCGGCATCCACCAGGGCGCCGAGGCCCTTCTTGGTCGCATCCACCAGTTCGTTCACGAAGCTCTTTTGCAGGTTCAGCGAACGGCTCTGCGCCGCCACCGAGGCGGAGATCGAGTTGACCAGCGCTTCAAAGGTGTTCAGCGCAGCCAGCGCCACCGAATACTGGTCGGCAGTGGCGAAGTTGTTGATTTCATCCTGCACCGCAGTGGTGCCGCCCGACAGCGGGGTGCCGGTCTGGAGCGTCAGCGTGGTGCCGGACACGTCAGCCACGAAGGAAATCGACTGCGCGGTGTTGAGGATGTTCTTGCCGTTATAGGTCGCCTGATCGATGAAATTGGTGATCTGGTTGACGATCGCGGTGGCGTCATTCTGATAGGTGGTGCGCTGATCGGCCGTCAGCGAGCCATCGGCCAGATTGGCGAATTTCGCCTTGAGGTCACCAACCAGGTTGGAAATACCGGTGAGCGCGGCAGCAGTGACCTGGCCGAGGCCTTCACCGGCGGCGAGCGACGACTGGACCGAGGCATAGGCCTTCACATTGCCGCGGATGCCCTGGGCAACGGCGAAAATGGCGGCATCATCGGCGGCGTCAGCAACGCGAAAGCCGGTCTGAATGCGCTTCGAGGTCTTGTCGAGTTCAGTATTGGTGGAGCGCAGCGACGACAAAGCGACGAGGGCGCCGATATTGGTGTTGACTGAGTTGGCCATGGCTAGGTTCCTTTCTGGGCCTATTTGGATGCATTAGCTTTAATCGGGAGAGGTTAACAATCGCTGAACGGACCATACGTGATTCGTGGCGAATTACCCCTGTGTTTTTTATAATTCTGCGGGTTTGGGCATAATTTCTTGTTCACGCAGGGCTTGCAGTATGGCTGTGTTCGCGGCGTAGCGGGTCTGGAAATAGTCCCGGCTTGGCACCCAGAAGCGGATGCCCAGCACCAGGCCGTTGGCGGTGAATTCATGCACGCCGATCTGCGCCGGCGGCCCGGCGGCCACTTCGGCAAAGCCGGCCAGCGCCTGGCGCACGGCCTTGGCGGCGCGCTCCTGATCGGCATCCAGGGTCAGGTGTACACGGGTTTCCACCACATGATGGCTGCGTGAATTGACAATGATTTCGCCATTGATGGATTTATTCGGGACGGTGATTTCCTCGCCATCCTGATTGCGCAGCACGGTGGCAGACAGGGTGATATCCTGCACCACGCCGCTGACCCCCTTCACGGAGATAGTGTTGCCGACCACAAAAGGGCGGCTGAGGATTATGGCCAGGCCGGCGCCATAATTGGAGAGCGGCCCCTGGATTGCCAGGGTGGCGCCGAAGGCGCTGGCACCGGCCAGGGCGATCAGCGGCGCGATGGAAATGCCGAAATTGCCCAGCGTGATCAGGATCACCGCAACCAGCACAGCGATTTTCACCGCATTGCCGAATAGCCGGGCGAGGGTGACATCAATCTGCTTGCGTTCGGCCAGGGCCGTAGTGCGGCTGCCGAGCCACAGCGCCAGCTTGAGGCCGATGGCAAACACCACCAGGGCGCCGAGGATTTGCAGGCCGTAGCGCACCAGGAAATCCATCGCCACTTCGGCCATGCGGGTAACGGCAGTCAGCTCTTTATCCATCGTTGTCTCCATCGACTCGGAAAATCGCCGAATCCTGGGCAAATCTTAATCCTGGTAGAAGCAGGGAGCCAGCAATCCGTTTATGCTCGAACTTGCGCAGAACCGCCGCATTGGCGAGACTGTGGCGCGTTGCGGCACTATCCAAGGAGGCAGCAGATGGCAAAATTCTATGTCGAGGGCGGCATTTATAAGGATTTAGCCGATCCGGCGCCCCAGCCCGGCACCGAGGAAAGTTATGGCCCGTTTGACACCGAGGGCGAGGCCGACAAGGTGTGGCGCGCCCGCATGTCGGAAAAGATTGATATCTGCAACCACCGCCTGCGTGTTTACCGCCGCGATTGAAGGAATATTGCAGCCGCGTTAATCGCTTGCTAACGGCCCTGGCGCACAGAATACACTGATGCGCGGGGCGAATCGGTTGCCCCGCCGAAAGGAAGCTGCGCTATGCTGAATTCCCTTTCTGCGGGGCGGATCATCGTCAACCGGGGCGAATTAAGGCAGCGTGCGGTAAATTTCCGGAGCGGCCAGGAACTCCAGCTGACGCCGGAATTGCGCGGCAAGATCGAGAAGGTGATCGTGGAAACCCAGAGCGATTTTGAGCAGGCGGCCCGGGAAAGCCTCCGCAACATGCGTGACGCGCTGACCTCGGCCTCTTTCAACCAGGTTGGCCGTGCCAGCTATTATGAGTGGATTCACGATCTGGCGGTGGAGATGAAAGGCCAGGGCGGCCTGTTCAATTATCCGCTGCTGTCGGTCTATGCCGATATCCTGAAGCAGTTGACCGCCAATCTGACCGAGAGCAATCAGCGCCTGCACAAGATTATCGGCCTCAATATCGATGCCATCGGTGTGGTGGTGACGCGCAAACTGACCGGCCCGGGCGGCAGCGTGGAACGCAAGGTGGCCGAAGCTTTGCGCGAGGCGCAGCAGCGGTTCCGCATGGGCAGTGGCGGCGCCACAACCGGGCTTGAGCGCAAGGTGGCCAGTGCAATTCGCAAGCTGGATGGCAAGCCGGGCAACGAAGTGCTGCCGCCGTTGAATGACACGGCGCGGCAATGGCCGACCGGTCGGCGTGTGCCGGTGAATTGAGAGCGGGTAGAGGCAGTAATGGCGGCAAACGGCCAGGATGATGGCAACGAACCGGTTTTTGACTGGCGCCCGCAGCGCATCAAGCCGATTGCCGCTGCTGAAGTGATCGCCGAAGCGATCAAGGCAGCGGATACCAGCTATTTCTTCGAGAACTACACCAAGCAGTCCAATGCCGTGATCAAGGCTTTGCGGCAGAATGGCTATGTCATCGTGCCATATTATCCCACCGTGGAGATGGTGAAGGCGGCGATGGATGAATTGCAGTATGGTGCCAACAAATTCACCAATGTGGTGATGCCGATGTATCTGGCGATGATGAAGTCGGCGCCAAAATCGCGCTGAGCAGCGCCGCTCCTGGCCCGGATACTGGCCTCGGCAAATATGTGATGGAGAAGGGAGTGTTTCGGCCATGAGCCGCGACAAGCTGGTCGCCTTTTTGCGCGCTGCCGGTCCCGACCGCGCCAATGTGATCCTGAGCCGGCTGCCGCCGCAGGAAGCGCAGGCGGTGCGTCAGGCCATGGACCAGAGTCCCAATGTATCCGCCGCCGTGGTGGAGCAGGCGGCCGATGCCGCCGCCACCTTTGTTGCCGCGATCACGCATAACAAGCGCTGAGATGCGGCGCGGCTTTTTCCTGTTGCTGCTGCTCATGCCGATGCTGGCCGCAGAACAGGCTTGGGCGCAGAGCAACGATCCAGCCTATGGCCTTGGTGCAGGGCGGCGGCCAAAACGCGAAATGCCCTGCATGGATGATCGTGAGCAGAAAGCCGAGGCGCTGATTCGCACCGGCATAATCCTGCGTGAGATTGGCCGCGAATGTGCGCGGCGGCGCGTGGATCTGGATTTATTGCCGCTATGGTATGCCTTTGATGCCGCCAATGCCGAGCAAATCCAGGCCGCAGCGCGGCTGCGCGGCGCGGCGCTGGAGCGGAATTATCCTGAAACGCCCGACGTGGCGTTGCGGGTTGATAACCGGCTGATTGCTTCCACCGGCCTGCTGCGCATGGCCAACGAGGAATGCAATGTGGCGCGCAACCTGGTGCAGAGCTTTGCCGAATATAATGACTTCGTGCGCCACGCCCAGCGCACCGAACTGGGCCGGGTGAAAAACATCTATCCGATGTGCAAGACGCGCAACAATCGCGGCGACCGCTGAGCTCGCGTCAGTTCGGCACCACGATGATGCGGCCGTTATCCAACACCACGCTGCCGGCGCGAAACACCGAGGCGCCATAAGGATCAATCTGGCCCAGCACGCGCACCCGGTCGCCGGCCTTGAGGCCACTCAGTTCCTGCCAGGTCGGCCCAAGATTGATCACGATGGCCGCGTTGCCGTCATTCAACACAAAGGTGCGTGGCTGCGGCGATAGCAGCATGCCCGCCAGCAGCACGGTCCGGCCGCGCGGAATCTCGGCTATCGGCGTGGGGTTAGGCAGGCCGATGGTGGCGGGTGGCGGGGTGCGGCGGGCGGCGGGTGCCGGGGTAGCCTGGGCGGGTGATGTTGGCCGCCCCGGAGTCTGAGCAGCCGGGGCCTGAGCAGCCGGGGCTTGAGCAGCCGGGGCCTGAGTGGCGGGAGCCTGAG
>DLGP01000069.1:2682-14586 GCA_002482765.1 Alphaproteobacteria bacterium UBA7691 | reverse complement strand
GGCTCGTCGGCGATGATCAGCTTCGGCTCGGCAGCCAGCGCCAGCGCAATCACCACGCGCTGCCGCATGCCGCCCGAGAATTGATGTGGATACTGCCCAACACGCTCGGCGGCCGAGGGAATGCCAACATCCTCCAGCAGCTTGACCGCGCGCGCCTTGGCATCGGCCAGGGTCATCGGCAGATGGGTCAGGATGGTTTCCACCAACTGGTCGCCGATGCGGTAGAGCGGATTGAGGCTGGTGAGCGGGTCTTGGAAAATCGCACCGATCTCGCGGCCGCGAATCTTGCGCATCTCGTTATAGGGCAGATTGTCGATGCGGCGGCCTTCCAGGAGAATCTCGCCGGACGCGATGCGGCCGGGAGGTTCCAGGAGCCCGATGATGGCCGAGCCGGTCATCGACTTGCCGGCACCGGATTCGCCAACCACGCCGAGCACCTCGCCGGCATCGATATGCAGCGAGATATCATCCACCGCCACCAGGGTGCCGCGCCGGGTGGGGAATTCGACGCGCAGATTGTTTACTTCGAGCAGACGAGCCATCGCGCCGTTACCTGAGCTTGGGGTTGAGCGCATCGCGCAGCCAGTCGCCGAGCAGGTTCACTGCCAGCACCAGCACCGCCAGGGTTATGCCGGGGAAGATGGTGATCCACCACTCGCCGGAGAACAGGAATTTCTGCCCGGTATTGATCAGCGTGCCGAGCGAGGGCTGGGTTGCCGGCAGGCCAACGCCGAGGAAGCTGAGCGTGGCCTCGGTGATGATCGCCAGCGCCAGATTGATGGTGGCGATCACCAGCACCGGGCCAAGCACATTGGGCAACACATGGCGGATGGCGATCAAGGTGGAAGACAGGCCGATAACACGCGCCGCCTGCACATATTCCTTGTTCTTTTCCACCAGCACCGAGCCGCGCACGGTGCGGGCATATTGCACCCAGTAGCTCAGGCCGATCGCCACGATCAGCACCACCATCGCCGAAGTGTCGCGCATTTCGTTGCCGAGCAGGCTGCGGGTGACGCCATCGATCAGCATCGCCACCAGGATGGCCGGGAAGGAAAGCTGCACATCGGCCACGCGCATGATGATCGAATCGACCGCGCCGCCGACATAGCCGGCGATCAGGCCCAGCGCGATGCCCAGCACCATGGCAAACACCACCGCCAGAAAGCCGACCAGCAGCGAGGTGCGCAGGCCAAACATGATGGCCGACAGCAGGTCGCGGCCCTGATCATCGGTGCCAAGCGGGAATTTCGCCATGCCGGCGCTTTCCCAGGCCGGTGGCAGGAAAGCATCGCTCAGATTAAGCGAAGCCAGGTCCAGCGGGTTATGCGGCGCCAGCACAGGCGCCAGCAAGGCGCCGAGGAAGATCACCATGGTGACGCAGAACGCCACCACCACCAGCTTGGAGCGTTTGAAGCTCCAGTAGATGTCGCTGTCGCGGGCCCGGCTGAGTATTTCGCGCATTGAGGAAACGGCGGCCATCACTTGGTACTCCCGCCAGCCTGAATCCGCAGCCGTGGATCAACCACAAAATACAGCAGATCAACAATCAGGTTGATCAGCACAAACAGGAAGCCGATCAGCACCAGATAACACGACATCACCGGAATATCGGCAAACTGCACCGATTGCAGGAATAGCAGGCCCATGCCGGGCCAGGAGAATACCGTTTCGGTGATGATGGCGAAGGCGATGATGGCGCCAAGCTGCAAGCCGGTGATGGTGATCACCGGCACCAGCGTGTTCTTCAGCGCATGACCAAAATGCACCGCGCGGTTGGTGAGGCCACGGGCGCGGGCGAATTTGACATAATCGGTGCGCAGCACTTCCAGCATCTCCGACCGCACCAGACGCATGATCAGGGTCATCTGGAACAGACCGAGCGTGAAGGCCGGCAGGATGATGGCTTTCCAGCCCGACACGGTGAGGAAACCGGTGGACCAGCCGGCAATCTTCACCACCTCGCCGCGCCCGAAACTGGGCAGCCAGCCAAGCATCACGGCAAAGATCAGGATCAGCAGAATGCCGATCAGGAAAGTGGGCAGCGAGATGCCGATCAGCGATACCGTGAGCATCAGGCGGCTGGACCAGTGATTGGGATAAAGCCCGGTGAACACGCCCATCGGAATGCCCAGCGCCAGCGCCATCAGGGCGGCAATCAGGCTGAGTTCCAGCGTGGCGGGCAGGCGATCCAGGATCATGCGGCCAACCGGCTCGGTGGTGCGGTAGCTGAGGCCGAACTTGCCTTGCACGGCATCAACCACAAAGCGGCCGAAACGCACCGGCAGCGGATCGTCAAGACCAAGGGTCTTGCGCAATTCAACGCGCGCGGAGGCAGGCAGGTCGGTGCCGCCGATATTGGCGACCGGATCACCGACAAAATTCGACATCATGAAGGCGATGAAACCGACCGCCAGCATAACTAGGGCGGCCTGGATCAGGCGACGGATAATGAATGCAATCATGGGGCGCTGGGAAAAGCAGAGGCGGCCCGGATCTGCATCCGGGCCGCCAATACCTTACTTGACCTTGACGAAGCGCAGCGGGAAGTAGTTATCCGACAGCTGCACCAGATCAACACTGTCCTTGGCCGCCCACACCACCACCTGCTGATGCAGCGGGATATAAGCGAAGTCTTCCAGGTACAGCTTGGTGGCTTCCTTGATCATGGCATCGCGCTTGGCCTTGTCGCTTTCGCGCTCCATGGCATCGGCCAGATCGTCCACCTTCTTGTTCGAATAGCCGCCCGCGTTGAACAGGCCCTTGCCGGTCTTCTGGTTCGGGGTCTGGATCAGGGCTTCGAACACGTTATGCACGTCATAGGTGGCGCCCGGCGACCAGCCCAGCATGTAGAAGCTGGTATTCGGCGACTTCTCCATATCCGACGAGGTACGCAGGATCTTGGCGAAGTATTTCGAACGG
This sequence comes from Alphaproteobacteria bacterium UBA7691, assembly GCA_002482765.1. Lineage (GTDB taxonomy): Bacteria > Pseudomonadota > Alphaproteobacteria > Ferrovibrionales > Ferrovibrionaceae > Ferrovibrio. The sequence continues at coordinate 11,664 of DLGP01000069.1, read as the reverse complement.
GTCTGCGCCAGCAGGTTCACCTTGATGCCGATGCGGGCCAGCATCGCCACTGAAGCCTGGCAGATCGCTTCGTCCTTGACGTAGCGGTCATTCGGGCAATCCAGGCCAACCTCGAAGCCATTCGGATAGCCGGCTTCCGCCAGCAGCTTCTTGGAGAGTTCCGGATCAACCTTCGGGCGCACATCCAGCGCGGCATCATAGCCGTTCAGGCCGGTGCCGATCATCAGCGCGGTGGGCTTGGACTGGCCACGCATCACGGTGCGCTTGATCGCTTCCACGTCAATGGCGCGATAGAACGCTTCGCGGACGCGCTTGTCCTTGAACGGGTTCTTGCCCTTGATGTTGGAATCCGGCAGTTCGTCGAGCTGCTGGTTGAAGCCGAAGAACACCACGCGGGTTTCCGGGCCTTCCAGCACGCGACGGCCGGCGGTCTTGCCGATCCGGTCGGTATCCTGCGGCGGCACGGTGTAGATCATATCGATCTCACCCGACAGCAGGGCGGCAACGCGGGTGGCATCATTGGCAACGCGCTGGAAGATCACCTCGGTGAGGTTATGTTCCGGCTTGTCCCACCAGGTCGGATTCGGCACCAGCACGGTGCGCACATCCGGCTCGCGCACCTTCAGCATGAAGGGGCCGGTGCCGTTGGCGTTGCGGGTGGCAAAATTCTCTTCATTCTTGGTCATGTCGGCGGTGAACTGGGCGTTGTTCTTTTCCGCCCAAACCTTCGACATGATGCCGATCTGCGACAGCTTGTCGGCCAGCAGCGGATCGGGATACTTGGTCTCGATCTCCACCACGAATTCGCTGACCTTGCGCACTTCCTTCACCGACACGAAGTTGCCGGTGACATTGGAGCCCTTGCCGCCAGCGCGGCCATAGGAGAACACCACGTCATCAGCCGTGAAAGCTTCGCCGCCCTGGAATTTCACGCCCTGGCGCAGCGTATAGCGCCACAGCGTCGGGTTGACCATCTCGGTCTTGGTGGCAAGCGCCGGCTCAAGCTTCAGGTTCTTGTCGCGCCGCTGCAAACCTTCATACATGTTGAGATTGAAGCTCAACAGGAAGGTTTCGTTGCGGGCATACGGATCCATCGAGCTGACGTCGCCGTCATTCGCCCATTTGAACGTCTTTGCGGCAGCCATATCGGCGGCCAGCAACGACAAGGCCGCGACGGCGGCCATGAGCGTTCCCTTCAAGAATGCGCGTGGCTTCATAGTCCCCTTTTCCTTTTCACGTTGCATCGCGGTGCGCCAGGGACTGCTTGCATCGCCTTGCCCCCGCGATCCGCTTATCCGATGCCCCGCCGCCCCGGCCTGTTACCCCCGATTAGGCGACGGACATTCTTAGGATCATAATGTTAAGCTGTTTGGCCCGTCTATAGGCGAATGATCGGAGTTGCGACTAAACCGGCCGCGCCAGCGACACCACGTCGCGACCCTGCAGTATACGGCGCGTCGGCATGATGATGGTGCAACGCGGAAACGGCGCCCGCACTTCAATATCGCCATCCATGGCAATCAACTCGCCCTCGGCCAGTTCCTCAAAGCCGATCCAGGGCTGGGCAAAGCGGAAATCAGCGCTTTGCGCCACCACCACCCGGGTCACCTCGTAGCGCTTCGGCTCGCCTGCCTCGGGCTGATATTGCGCCGCCAGGTCAGCCGGGATCATGCCGAAAAAATCCAGGAAGCGCATGGTGATCGAAATTGCCAGGATGCCGCTGGAAGCTGCGAAATGCTGGCCACATTCCACCACCACGCCCAAAGGCGCGGCATCCGGGCGGCCATAGGCGCCAAACTGGATCAGCGGCCGGCCAGGATGCATCACACCCGGCAGCAGCACATGATGCAGCGGCGAATGCAGATGGCGCGACAATGCCGCGTATTTCGCCTGCGGCTCGTGAATCAGCATCGGCGGCACGGCATGCGAGGTGGAATGGATATCCAGCAGCGCATCACCCTCGGCAAATATCGGGCGCAGCTCGCGGGCGCGCCTGGCTTCCACACTCTGATCCGGGCCATCCAGCGTGGCATCATCCCAGATGCGGTTGAAATCGCGGTCCACAAAGCGCGATTCAAACGGCCTGGCCGGATCAAAGCGGTGATACGCCGCCACATTGGCAAAGCTCAGTGTCAGCTTGCCGCGCAGCGGCCGGATGCCCTGCTCCAGCAGATGCGTCACCGCCATCATGCCGCAGAATTCATTGCCATGGGTCAGGGCATTGACGATGACATGCGGGCCGGGCCGGCCGGAATCAAAAGTATGCACATAGTCAACACCACGGTTGCCGCTACGATAGGCAGACAAATCCTTCGGGGTGATCTCGATCGGCGGCAGATTGTCACTCGGGCTGGTCATGCCTCACACGCTCCACATCCATAATACACTGCCGATACCGTAAAGCCCGAAGCCGAGCAGCAGCAACCCGGAGAGGCGATTAACAATCTGCAAGCCGCCATTGCTCAGTTGACGGCGGAACCGGCCGGCCAGCGCCGCCAGCGACAGCCACCATACCGATGAGCCAACAAACACACCCAGCACCAGCCACCAAGCCAGGTCGGCATCCACCCCGATGGCGCCAATGCCAAGGAAGGCAAAGATGCCGAGGAAGGCCACAATGGTGATCGGGTTGGTGGCGGTGAGAAAGAAAGTGGAGAGGAAGCCATGCACCAGATCGTCGCGCGGCACTGTGGGCAAGCTTTCACTTGCCGCTTCGCGCCGCGCCCGCAGCATGCGCCAAGCCATGCCGAGCAGGAACAGGCCACCACCCAGGCGGAACATCGCCTCATGCGCTTGCAGCCAATTGGCGATCAGTGACAGGCCGAAGGCAGCAACACAGCCATAGGCCACATCGGCCAGGGCGGCGCCTAACCCAGCCACCAGGCCGCTGACCCGGCCCAGCGCCAGGGTGCGCTGCACGCAGAGCACACCCACCGGCCCAACCGGCGCGGCGATGACAAAACCCGCCACCACGCCCTTGCCAAGCATCAACAGGGTTTCAAGCACAATAGCTCTCGGCAAACATGGGATGGCTCCGGCTGGCAACGCCATGGGCGTAGCATGATGGCATCTTCCCGCCAACCCGCCGCTATTTTCTGGTACTATATTATTTGTATATTCTGGTGCTTTAGATAGGACCTGAATCGCCGTAGAGAAACGGGCAAGCCCCGCTGTGTGGACCTGTATGGAGTTGCCCGATGACCAGCCAGCCCCTTTCCGATACCGAACCAGCCTCCAAGCGCGTGCGCGTGCGCCGCATGCCGGAGCGCGGCCGCTATGATGCCGCCAGCGTCCACGCCATCCTGGATGCCGGCTATGTCTGCCATGTCGGCTTCACCCTGCCCGATGGCCAGCCGATGGTGATCCCCATCGCCTATTGGCGCGAGGGTGAGCATCTCTATATCCACGGCTCGTCCAAAAGCACCATGACCCAGGCACTGGCCCAGGGCCTGCCGGCCTGTGTCACCGTCACCCATATGGATGCGCTGGTGCTGGCGCGTTCAGCCTTCCACCATTCGGTCAATTACCGCTCGGTGGTGGCGCTCGGCCGTTTCACCCGGATCGACGATCCGGCGCACAAGATGCAGGCGCTGGAAGCCTTCATGGAACGGATCGCGCCGGGCCGCTGGGCCGAAATCCGTGGCCCGGATGCGCAGGAGATGAAAGCCACCATGGTGCTGTCGATGCCGCTCGACGAGGTTTCGGCCAAACAGCGCAGCGGCCCGCCCAAGGATGACGAACCCGATATGGCGCTGGATTGCTGGGCCGGGCTGCTGCCCTTCGCCAGCGGCTTCCTGCCCCCCGAGCCGGATCCCCTGCTCCGCCCTGGCATTGCCGTGCCGGGTTATTTGAGCAGTCTGGCCAAAGTCTGAACCGCCTGTTCGATCTGTGCCGGGGTGAAGGCGGCATAGCCCAGCAACAGCCCGCTGAGCTGGCGGCGCTGGCCATAACGCGATAGCGGCGCCACCATCAGGCCCTGGGCCGCAGCGGCGGCGGCCAGGGCGCGATCATCGCGGCCATCGGTGAATTCCGCCACCAGATGCAGCCCGGCCTCGGCCGGGCCAACCCGCAGCGCGCCGTTTTGCAGCCAGCGGCCGCAATGGCGCTGCAAGGCGGCCAGCAAGGCCTGCTGGCGTTCGCGATAAAGTTTGCGCATGCGGCGCACATGCTGCGCCAGATGGCCCTCGGCGATGAAATCGGCCAGCACCGCCTGGGGCAATGATGGCGCATGGCCATCGGCGGTGGCCTTGGCGCGCACAAAGCCGGCCACCAGATGCGGCGGCAGCACCAGGTAGCCCAGCCGCAGGCCGGGGAACAGCACCTTGGAAAAGGTGCCGACATAGATCACCCGCTCACCGCCATCCAGCCCCTGCAAGGCCGGCAGCGGCGGCGTGCCATAGCGGTATTCACAATCGTAATCGTCTTCCACGATCAGGCAGCCGGTGTCACGCGCCAAGGCCAGCAGGCCGAGCCGGCGCGCCAGCGGCATGGTGCCGCCGAGCGGAAACTGGTGCGACGGTGTCACCGCCACCAGCATGGGCGGCGTCGGCAGCCGGGCGATATCCTCCGGGTCCAGCCCCTGGGCATCCACCGGCAAAGCCTCGATCCGGGCGCCGACCGCCGCCAGCGCCTCACGCGCTCCGGCATAGCCGGGGTCTTCCACCACCACCCTGTCGCCCGGATCGAGCAGCACCCGGCCGACCAGATCAAGCGCCTGCTGCGCCCCCGAGACGACCAGTATCTGATCCGCCAGACAATTCAGCCCGCGCGCCTCGGTCAGGTAGCCAGCCAGCGCCTGGCGCAAAGCCGGCAGGCCCTGGGCATCGCCGGAGCCGAACAAGGCGAGGTCGGAGCGGCGCAACCTGCGATTGGTCAGGCGGCGCCAGGTGGCGAGCGGAAATTCATCCAATGCCGGCAACCCGACCATGAAGGGCCGTGCCGCCTGCAACTCGTGACCAGCCAGTTCCGGCGCGGCGGCAATCAGCCGCCGGCCGCGCTGCGAGAAGCTGGCCGGGCCGGCCTGGCCCGGGCTGGCCCGGCCAAGATCGGCCGGCACATCCTCGGCGACATAAACCCCGGAAGCCGCCCGGGCAGCCAGATAGCCTTCGGCCACCAGGCGGTCATAGGCCCCCAGCACGGTGTTGCGCGACAGGCCAAGGTCTTCGCCCAGGGCGCGGCTGGAGGGTAGCCGCTCGCCCGGCGGCAGGCGGCCATCCAGCACGCCGGCGCGGATCGCCGCATAAAGCTGAAGCTGCAACGAAGCTTGGCCGGCGCCGCGCAGCGGCCGGAACCAGCCTATGAATCGCCCCGCTGCCCGGCGCGCCATCCTAACCTATAATATTAGATGATATAGTTTTCATAATTATATGATTTTATAGAAAATATTTATCTAATTCATTGGTACAGCCGGCATGCCGAACAGACCGCCATGAAACATCATGATAACGGCATAAAGGATTGCTGAAACAAGGATATTAATGCCGCCAATGTCACGGTAGGTCACCCGCTGCCGCCCTTCCAGCATTGCCGCAAAAGGAATAATCGAGGTTTTAGAAATAAATAGCTGCCAATGCTGGCCGAATTTGGCAGCCCGCTTGCGATCAATCGACCGCATGCCATTCAGCGCCGTGATCAGCACCGAGCCTGCCAGCAGCAAGGTGGCGGCATCACCATTCGCCACCATATGGCTGCCGGCCCAAAGCGCGAAGGCCCATAGCATCGGATGCCGGGTCACCTTGGTGAAACCAGCCACTGGCAAGCTGCCCTTCAGCAGCATGTCCGGGCCGGCCAGGGTCGGGTTGGTTGGCCGCAGCGAGGCAACCAGGAACAGCAGCGCCACCGGCATCACCAGCAGCGGCACCAGCGCCAGCACCGGGCTGGAGGGCCAGAATTCCACATAGGGCGCTTGGCCATAAGCCCAGATCAGATAGCCAAGAGAGGCCACACTGAGCAGCGAAAACAGGCCGCGATAACGTATCTCGCCCAGCTTCAGCACCAGCCCGGCACGCAGCGGACCTGCCACTAAAACGTGTAGCGCCACCCAGACGATGGCGGCCAAAAGCATCTGTGTCATTCTTCTTCCCTCTGCGCTGCCAGCGCGCCGGCCAGCAGCCGGCTGGCTGCCGCCTGGGCGCGGGCGCGGTCTTCCGGCGCCACGATCTGGCGTTCAATCATACGCCGGTTGCGGCCGGCTTCAGCCAAGCCGAGCCGCTCGGCGACAGCCCAATGCACCCAGGCCAGCACGGCATCACCCGGCACATTCTCACCCCGGAAATGGAAATCGCCGAGCACAAAAAGCGCCTCGGCATTGCCACGTTCGGCGGCCCGGCGCAAATCCCGCATTGCCGCCGGCACATCCACCGGCACACCCTCGCCGTTGAAACTGTAGCGCGCCAGCAGGAACAAGGCTTCGGCATTGCCGGCCTCGGCAGCGCGGCGATACCAGGCCAGGGCCGCCGCCGGATCAGCTTTCAGGCCGCCCGCGCCAGCTTCCAGATAGGCGGCATATTTGAACATGGCCCGGCTGCTGCCGGCATCGGCGCCGCGTTTGTACCAAGCCGCCGCCTTGGCCGGGTCGGCCGGCAGCCCGGCATAGCCGGTCTCATGCCAGAGCGCCAGGCGGAAGGCCGAGCGCGGCAGGCCACGCCCGGCAGCTTCGGTCAGCAAAGCCACAGCGCGGGCCGGATCGGCCGGCCGGCCCTGGCCTTTCACAAGATACATGGTGAAATTGTTGATCGCGGATTGATGGCCCTGGGCGGCGGCCTTTTCCCACCAATCCATTGCTTGGGTTGGATCGGCCGGCACGCCCTCGCCATTAAACAGGATCAGCGCAAGCTGGTTCTGGGCGTCGTCAATCCCGGTTGCGGCTGCGGGCAACAGCCATCTCGCCGCCTCGGCCGGGTCTGGCGCGCCGCCCCGGCCATAGCGCAGATACTCACCATATTTGGCCTGAGCCAGTGGCAGGCCGGCGCTGGCAGCCGTGGCAAATGCCTGCCTTGCGGCGGCATCATCCGGCGGCCCCAATCGGTCGCTGGCAAGCAGCAGGCCCAGATTATAGCCGCCGATAGCCTCGCCCAGTTGCAGCGCCCGGCGATACCATGTCGCGGCTTCCGCAGCATCGGCAGGCTGGCCCAGGCCAAGATCATAGAGCCGGCCCAGATCGTTGGCGGCCGGGCCGAAGCCATCCTCGGCGGCGCCCCGCAGATAGGCCAGGGCCTGTTTCGGATCGGGCTTGAGGCCCACCACAGCGGCGCCTTCGCCCAGCAGATGGGCCATATAGGTGGCCGCCATCGGATGGCCACGATCCGCCGCCGCGCGCACCAGCGCCACGCCTTCCGCCGTTTGGCCATCGGCAAGGATCAGCCGGCCCAGCCGGTAGCGCGCATTCAACGCCCCCAGGCGCACCGCTTCGGCCAGCAAGCCCCGCGCCTCGGTATCGGCGGCGGCACCGCCGCGTTGCAGCAGGATTTCCGCCAGATTGGCCATTGCCGAGGCTTCGCCCAGGCCGGCGGCGCGGCGCAAAGCCGCCTCGGCCCCGGCCGGATCAGCAGCGCCGCCACTGCCGCTGAGCAGCATATAACCCAAAGCCCCCAGGCCCCTGGCATGATCCTGCGCTGCGGCACGGCCGAACCAGGCCCGGGCGGCGGCCAAGTCGCGCGGCCCGCCCAGGCCAAGCTGGTAATCCAGGCCAAGCCGGTATTGCGCCTCGGCCTCGCCGGCCTCGGCACGCGATTGTAAGTCGCCACGCCCCGGCTGCGCCCCGGGCAAACGCTCGGTTGGCTGGCTGAAAGGCGCATCACCGGCGCCGATGGCGGCCCAGCCCGGCGCCGAAATCAGGGTAGCGCCCAGCAAAAGGGCGGCAGAAAACAGCCTCATATCACGCCATCATCCTTCAACACTTGGCGGCCGGCTTGGGTCAGCTTGCAGACCAGCCAATCCGGCTTGATCGGATTATCAAACCACGGCTCGGCCCAGCCGGCGCGGATACAGGCCCGGATCGTATCCAGCCCGATCTGCTGGCCATCACGATCAAATAGCGGCAATTTGCCGCCGGGCTGGGTAAGCCCGCGTTTGAGATATTGGCGCTGCGCTTCGCTGGTTTTAGGCACGATCACAGGCTCCGGCGGCTGGAAATGCCGCATCAATCTTACCACCTCACCCATCAAACGCTCCCCTCAATCCGGCATAATCATCCAGATAGGAGGCACGACTTGCCATGGCAAATCCGTCTCCCGCCTTTGCCACCCTGCGGCAAATCCTTTAAAGAAAAGCGAATTCGAAAAAAGAGAGCCTTGTGAGCGACCTCAGCCTCAGCCCCCTGCCCGCCGCTACCGACGCCGCCCCAAGGCGCGGCCGCAGCCGGCTGGCCTGGACTGGCTTTGCCGCCGGATTGGCTTTGCTGATCGCGGCGCCGTTGCTGGCGGTGCTGGTCAATCTGTTCCGCCCCACCGCCGGGGTGTTTAGCCATCTGGCCGCCACGGTGCTGCCGGAGATGCTGTTCAACACCACCATGCTGATGGCAGGCGTCGGCCTCGGCTCGGCGCTGATCGGGGTGGGCTGCGCCTGGGCGGTGACGATGATCGAGTTTCCCGGCCGGCGTCAGCTCGGCTGGCTGCTCTTCCTGCCGCTGGCGATCCCGGGTTATGTCTCGGCCTTTGTTTATGGTGAATTGCTGCAATTCTCCGGCCCAGTGCAAAGCGCCCTGCGCGGCTGGTTCGGCTGGGTCCGGGGGGATTACTGGTTTCCCGATGTGATGACCCTGGGCGGCACCGTGGTGTTGCTCACCCTGGCCTTCTATCCCTATGTCTACATGCTGGCGCGCGCCGCCTTCCAGGATCAGTCGGTCTGCGTGCTGGAAGTGGGCCGCACCCTCGGCATCCGGCCCTGGGGCCGCTTCTGGCGCATCGCCCTACCGCTGGCCCGGCCGATGATCGCCGGCGGCATCGCCCTGGTGCTGATGGAAACCCTGGCCGACTTCGGCAC
>DLGP01000069.1:0-2552 GCA_002482765.1 Alphaproteobacteria bacterium UBA7691 | reverse complement strand
ATGCTGTTTGTGCTGGCAGCCGTGATGCTGGAACGGGTCAGCCGCCAGGCCAAGCGTTTCCACCATACCTCGGCGCGCACTCGGCCGCTCAAGCTGCACCGGCCCGGCCCCGGCCTGGCCTGGCTCACTACGCTGCTCTGCCTGCTCCCGGTGCTGCTCGGTTTTCTGCTGCCGACCGGGCGGTTGCTCTATCTCGCCATCACCGAAGGCGATGCGCTCGGCTCGGGCCGGCTGGCCGGCTTTGCGGCCAACAGCTTTGTGCTTTCCGGCCTGGCTGCCCTGCTGCTGGTCGCGCTTGGCCTCGGCCTCGCCTATGCCCAGAGGCTGGTGCCGGGCCGGCTGCTGAGCTGGCTCGGCCAATTCGCCACCATGGGCTATGCCGTACCCGGCTCGGTGATCGCCATCGGCGTGCTGCTGCCGCTGGCCAGTTTTGACCATCTGCTGAATGACTGGTCGCAGCGGCTATTTGGCGCCAGCCCCGGCCTGCTGCTGTCCGGCAGCCTGGTGGCGGTGCTTTATGCTTATGTGGTGCGCTTCCTCGCTGTGTCGCACAACACCATGGATGGCGGCCTGCACCGGATCCGGCCCAGCCTGGATCAGGCTGCCCGGGTGCTGGGCGCCACGCCGCTGGGCGTGGTGCGCCGGGTGCATGCGCCGCTGCTGCGCGGCAGCCTGTTCACCGCCGCGCTGCTGGTCTTTGTGGATGTGCTGAAGGAATTGCCGGCCACGCTGATCGTGCGACCCTTCGATTTCGATACTTTGGCCGTGCGGGTCTATCAATTGGCCAGCGACGAGCGGCTGAGTGAAGCCGCCACCGGCGCGCTGATCATTGTCGGCGCCGGCCTGCTACCGGTAATCTGGCTCAATGCCGCCCTGGCCCGCTCACGCCCCGGCGAACTTCCACAGGATTAAGCCCATATGACCAATCCCAGCGACATGCTGTTGCAGCAATCCGGCATCGGCGCCCTTGATCTGCCCATAGCCTTCGACCTTATCAACAAGGGTGAACTCGACCTGGCAGCCGCCGCCTTCACCAAATTGCTGCAAGGCCAGCCGCGTATGGCCCAGGCGCAATTTGGCCTCGGCCTGATCGCGGCCCAGCGTGGCCAGTTCAAGGAAGCTGCGCAGCATCACAGCCGCGCCATCCAGCTCGACCGCACCCTGGTGGAGCCGTACATGGCGCTGGGCAATGCCTTCCAGGGCATGCAGCGCTACAATCAGGCGGCGCAGGCTTATCGTGATGGCCTGCGTATCGGCCCGGGTTATGCGCCGCTGCATTTCAACATGGGCATCTGCCTGCGCCGTATGGGCGAAATGGATGCCGCCATCGTGGCACTGAAGAATGCCGTGAAGCTGCAACCGGATCATGTCATGGCCTGGTTCAGCCTTGGAAATGCCTATCGCGACAAGGGCGACATGGCCGAGGCCGAGCGGCATTATGCCGAAGCGGTGCGTATCCGCCCGGATTATGCCGATGCGCAATGTAATCTCGGCGGCCTTTATGCGCTGCGTGAGGCGCATGACTTGGCGGTGGCCTGCTTCGATGCCGCCCTTAGCCAGCAGCCGCAGCATTTCTTTGCGCTCAAAAATCGCTCACTGTCACTGTTCAAGCTTGGCCGCTATGCCGAGGGTGCCCAAGCTGCCAAGGCCGCGCTGAGCCAGCAACCCGACGACATGATGCTGCACTACCATATGGGCGAGATGGTCTATGGCCTGATGCGCATTGGCGATGCTGCTGCGGCGCGGCAACTGGCTGAGGAATGGCGCAGCGGCTATCCCAACAATGCCGTAGCCCAGCATATGGCGGCAGCGGCCTTGGGTGAAACCGTGCCAGAGCGCGCCGCAGACAGCTATGTGCGCGAAACCTTTGATCGCTTCTCGGCCGATTTTGAGCAGGTGCTGAGCGGGCTGGATTACAAGGCGCCGCAATTGCTGGCGACGGCCATCACGGCCGCCTTGGGCGACGCTGGCGGTTTGAGCGTGCTGGATGCCGGCTGCGGCACCGGGCTATGCGCGCCGCTGTTGCGGCCCCGCGCCAGCAAGCTGGTCGGCGTTGATCTTTCCGGCGGCATGTTGCAGAAGGCGCAGGCGCGCCAGCTCTACGATGCCCTGCATGAAGCCGAGCTGAGTGCCTTTTTGCAGGCAGCGCCTGAGCATTACGACCTGGCCGTGGCCGCCGATGTGTTCTGCTATTTCGGCGATCTCAAGCCGGTGCTGACCGATCTGGCCGCGCGCATGCCTGTCGGCGCCCTGCTCGCCTTCACGGTGGAGCGGATCGAGGGCGCGGCGCCGGCCGAAGGCTATCGCCTCGACCCGACTGGCCGCTACGCCCATGCCGGCAGTTATGTAGAAACCGCGCTGCAAGCGGCTGGCTTCGCCCTGAACACGATGGCGGAAGATGCCGCCCGTGTCGAAATGGGCAAGCCGGTGCCGTGCTATGTGGTGACAGCACGGCGCGCCTGATCCGGCGGTTTGCCGGTTTAGCTTTTGACCGAATGAGCACCCCGTCGTCGTCATGCCCGGGCTTGACCCACGGCTGTCCGGTTTAACTT
>DLGP01000103.1 GCA_002482765.1 Alphaproteobacteria bacterium UBA7691 | reverse complement strand
ATCTGGCTTTCCGAACGGGTCTAAGCCGTTACGGCTCCAGTTCGCTATCCCAGTAGAGATAGTCGCGCCAGGATTGGTGCAGGTGGTTGGGCGGAAAGGCGCGGCCATTCTGCTGCAATTCCTGCACGCTGGGCACACGCGGCGCCATGCGCGGCAGCATGTTGCATTCACGCGGCATGCGGCCGCCCTTGCGCAGATTACACGGCGCGCAGGCTGCCACCACATTATCCCAGCGGGTCAGGCCGCCGCGTGACCGCGGGATCACATGATCAAAGGTCAGTTCATGCCGGCTGCCACAATACTGGCAGGTGAAGCGATCACGCAGGAACAGGTTAAACCGGGTGAAAGCCGGGCGCCGCGCCGGCTGGATATAGCGCTTCAGCGCCACCACGCTGGGCAGCCGCATGCGAAAGCTTGGGCTGCGGATTTCCTGATCGTATTCGGACAAAATGGTGACACGGTCCATACACACCGCTTTCACCACTTCCTGCCACGGCCAGACCGACAGCGGGAAATAGGAGAGCGGCTGATAATCCGCGTTCAAAACCAAAGCCGGACAATTGTCTGGCACCATCCTCAGATCACTCCCACGGCGTTGCACCAAAGTGGTCGTAAACTCGAATGTTCAGACAATACAATATGATGCGTTACGCCCCCGTGACAACCACCTTATTTTGTCGAGGGCCGCGCTACAGCGATTGCGCGAGGAATTGCCCGCCCAGCCGCAACCCTTCCGGGTCTATGGCATGCGGCAGGCCGAGGCAGAGATGCCAGCGCGCCGGGATATCGGCAGCACCCAGGCCATTCAGGCTGTCGAACAAGGCATCCATCGGCACAATGTCGTCGGCCGAGCCATGCACCAGCAGCACCGGCGGCCGGCCTTTCGCTTCATCCTTCAGCCGGGCCGCCCCCACCAATGCGCCGGAAAAGCCCAGAATGGCACCCGGCGCCACAGCCAGCCGTAGCCCGACATGCAGCGCCATCATGGTGCCCTGGCTGAACCCGACCAGCGCCAGCTTGGCAGGCGCCACGCCATGGCGCTGCAATTCGGCGGCCAGGAAACCGTGCAGCATGGGTGCCGCCTGCTCGGCGCCGGCCAGCAGCTTTTCATAGATGCCGCCGGCACGATGCGGATCGCGCCGCAGCATATCGGGATCATAGTCGTTGAGGCCGAACCATTGCCGCCCGCCGGCGGCCCCCGGTACCAATGTCGGCGCATGCGGCGCCACAAAGGCGGCGCCGGGCAAGTCACGCCGCCAATGGCTGGCCAGTTCGATCAGGTCATTGCCATCAGCGCCATAGCCATGCAGCAGCACCACCAATTGCCGGGCCGGGCCTTTGGCGGGCGGCAGGCGTGGCCCATCAAGCGAGCGGCCATCAAGCGGTCGAGACGGCTGGGTCATTACGGCACCTGCTTTTGATTGGTCACGCTATAATAACGCCAGAGCAGCCGCGCCGCGACGCCGCGATGCGGCCGCCATTTCTGCGCCAGCTTGTCCATTCGTTTCACATCCGGCCTGGCCCGCATGTTGAACAGCCTTTTCGCCGCCTCCTGCAAGGCCACATCATGCGCCGGCCAGATATCGCTGCGATCAAGCGCAAATAACAGGAAAATCTCCGCCGTCCAGCGCCCGATGCCCTTCACCGCAGTGAGCCGCGCCTGTACTTCATGATCCGGCAGGTCGGGCAGTTCAGCCAGATTCAGCGCACCGCTTTGCACCGCCAGGGCAATTTCGCGCAAGTAGCGCAGTTTGGGCCGACTCAGGCCGCAGCCCAGCAACACCGCCTCTTCCTGCGCCAGCAGCGTGGCGGCCTCGAATGGCTGCACGGCTTCCAACACGCGGCGCCAGATTGCCGCCGCCGAGGCCACCGAAACCTGCTGTTCAACAATGATGCGGCAGAGATTAGCAAAATCCGCCGGCCGGCGCCGGTCGGCCACAAATCCGCACAATTCCAGCGCGCGGGCGAAACGTGGCTCACGGGTGCAGAGTTCGGCCAGGGCGGCGAGTGTGCGGGCGCGCTTATCCGGCTTCACAAGCACGGGCGGCTTTGTCATAGCTTGTTCTCCATGAATAGAAACTTGCCTATAGCAAACCCGATTGTCACCCGTTTCGCGCCCAGCCCGACCGGGCTGCTGCATGAGGGCCATGCCTTTTCCGCCGGTTTTGCCTATGCCCGGGCTATGCAGGCAGGCGGCCGCTTCCTGCTGCGCATCGAGGATATTGATAGCACACGCTGCCGGCCCGAATTCGAAACGGCCTTACTGGAAGACCTGGCCTGGCTCGGCTTGACCTGGGAACAGCCGGTGCGGCGGCAATCCGAGCATTTCGCCGAATATGGCCGGGCGCTGGACAATCTGACCCGGCGCGGCCTGCTCTATCCCTGTTTCTGCACCCGCAAGCAGGTGCTGGCCGAGATCGCCCGCATCGGCGGCGCGCCGCATGCCGAGGATGGCGCCGCGCTTTATCCCGGCACCTGCCGGCATCTTTCCGCCGATCAGCGCACCGCGCGCATCGCGGCGGGTGAAAACTATGCCCTGCGGCTTGATCTTGCCGCCGCTTTCGCCGGACTGCCGGCGCTGTTTTGGCAGGATCAGGTCCATGGCCGGCACAGTGTCACCCTGCAAAGCCTGCAACAATCCCTCGGCGACCCGGTACTGGCGCGCAAGGAAATCCCAGCCAGCTATCATCTCTGCGTCACACTGGATGATGCCCGCCAGGGCGTGACCCTGGTGACCCGCGCCATCGACCTGATGGCCGCCACACCGCTGCACCGCCTGCTGCAAGCCTTGTTCGGCCTGGCAACGCCGGATTATGCGCATCACCCGCTGCTGCATGATGCCAGTGGCGAACGCCTGGCCAAACGCCACAATGCCCCCAGCCTGCGCATACGGCGACAGAGCGGCGAACATCCCGCCGATCTGTGGCGCCGCCTGGGCTACGATCCGGGGTTATTCGGGTTTTGAGGTGGCGGGCACCACCACCAAGATCGTCATGCTACGCGCAGGCGTAGCATCCACGTTTTTTCAGACTGGGAAATAAAAACACTCGTGGGTGGTCGGCCTGCGCCGACCACGACGACTTTGTGGTGAATTCTGGCCGCAGCCATTTCACCACTTGAACAGCTTGTCGGTCGGGATGGCGTAGGTGATGGCCAGGCTTTCCGAGCCAGGGTTCGGATCGCGGATACCGGCATTGGAGATGTGGTTGAAGCTGAGGCCAAGGCGCGAGCGGTCGTCGAAGCGGTAGCTGACCTCAAGCTGCGAGCGGAACTGGATGCCGTTGGAGATATGCTTGCCATCGCCTTCGTAATACAGGCCGGGGGCGAAGCTGGGGGTGACCACCCAGCGGCGGCCGAAATAGAAATCCGTCAACACGCCGGCAAAGCCATGCACGGCGCGGTCAGAGGTCGCCATCACGCCACCGAAGGGCTTGAAAATCCAGAACTTCTCGGCAGCGCGATATTCGATGCGGCCTTCAAAAGCCTGATCCTTCTGCTTGTTCAGGTCAAACCAGCCAGCCGAGAAGGCCCAGAAGGCCGGATCGTCGGCCGCAGCCGGCTTGCCGGCGGGCACCATGGCGACGGGGGGCGGCGCCTGGGTGGATTGGGCATAAACCGGGCCGGCGGCGGCCGGCTGACGCGGCTGCGCCTGGCCGGGATATTGCGCCGGATATTGCGTCTGATACTGCGGATACTGGCTCTGATACTGCGCCTGGGCCGGCATAGCGGCCAATATCCCAAGCGAAAAGCCCGCCAGCAACAGGCAGCGTAACAACATGGTCATGGAAATCCCCCGATTTCATGCACTTAGACAACTGGCGCCGACTTTAGCCGAGCCGGCCGGCAACGCAAGGCCGATCCAGCCGCTTCCGAGGGCGGAATGCCGCTTTATCAGGCGCCGCCGCCTTGCGGATGGGGGCCAAAGCCGCTACATCCACACGCGAAAACTCCCCATCACCCCATCGCGGGTCATATTCGGCCGGCCCGCGTCAGCTCTCTCGGAGACGTAAGATGACGGTTCGCGTTGCCATTAACGGTTTTGGTCGCATCGGGCGCAATGTGCTGCGCGCCATTATCGAATCGGGCCGCACCGATATCGAAGTTGTGGGCATCAACGATCTCGGCCCGGTGGAAACCAACGCGCATCTGTTCCGCTATGACAGCGTGCATGGCCGCTTCAACGGCACCGTCACCGTGGCCGGCGACAGCATCGATGTGGGCCGCGGCGCCATCAAGGTGACCGCCGAGCGCGATCCGGCCAAGCTGCCCTGGAAGGCTTTGGGCGTGGATGTCGCCCTGGAATGCACCGGCATCTTCACCGACCGCGCCAAGGCGGCGCTGCATCTGGAAGCCGGCGCCCGCAAGGTGCTGATCTCGGCCCCGGGCAATGATGCCGACCTGACCGTGGTTTACGGTGTGAACCACGACAAGCTGAAGCCGGAACACACCGTGGTTTCGAATGCCTCCTGCACCACCAACTGCCTGGCGCCGGTAGCCCAGGTGCTGAACGAACTGGTGGGCATCGAAAAGGGTTACATGACCACGATCCATGCCTATACCGGCGACCAGCCGACGCTGGATACCATGCACAAGGATCTCTATCGCGCCCGCGCCGCCGCGCTGAGCATGATCCCCACCACCACCGGCGCCGCCAAGGCGGTGGGCCTGGTGCTGCCGGAATTGAAGGGCAAGCTGGATGGCACCGCGATTCGCGTGCCGACCCCGAATGTGTCGCTGATCGACCTGAAGATCGTGGCCAAGCGCGCCACCACCAAGGAAGAAGTGAACGCCGCCATCATCGCCGCTGCCAATGGCAAGCTGAAGGGCGTGCTGGGCGTGAATAACGACCCGCTGGTTTCCAGCGACTTCAACCACAATCCGAATTCCTCCACCTTCGACCTGCTGCAAACCCAGGTGATGGACGGCAATCTGGTGCGTGTGCTGAGCTGGTACGACAACGAGTGGGGCTTCTCCAACCGCATGTCGGACACCGCCGTGGCGATGGCGAAGCTCTGAGAGGCGCGTGACCATGGCTCGTTTCCGCACCCTTGATGATGTGGATGTCGCCGGCAAGATTGTGCTGGTGCGCGTCGACCTCAACGTTCCGATGAAGGACGGGCGCATCACCGACGATCTGCGCATCTCCCGCATCCTGCCGACCCTGCACGAATTGTCGCGCAAGGACGCCAAGGTTGTGGTGCTGTCGCATTTCGGCCGGCCGGATGGCAAGGTGGTGCCGGAAATGAGCCTCAAGCCGGTGGCGGCAGCGCTCGCCACCGCGCTCGGCTCTGCTGTGGGCTTTGCTGAGGATTGTGTCGGCGATGTTGCCAAGGCGGCGATTGATCGTTTGCGCAAGGGCGGCATCGTGCTGCTGGAAAACACCCGCTTCCATCCGGCGGAAGAAAAGAACGACAGCGCCTTTGCCCGCATGATGGCCGATCTCGGCGATATCTATGTGAACGACGCCTTCTCCTGCGCCCATCGTGCCCATGTCTCCACCGAGGCATTGGCGCATCTGCTGCCGGCCTATGCCGGCCGCAACATGGAAGTGGAGTTGAAGCATCTCTCGGCAGCGCTGGAAAAGCCGGAGCATCCGGTGGCTGCGGTGATTGGCGGCGCCAAGGTTTCCACCAAGCTGGAATTGCTCGGCAACCTGCTTAGCAAGGTGGACAAGCTGATCATCGGCGGCGGCATGGCCAACACGTTCCTGTTTGCCCAGGGCCGCGAAGTGGGCAAGAGCCTGTGCGAGAAGAACATGGCCGATACCGCGCGCGACATCCTGCGTGATGCCGTGACACGCGGCTGCGCCGTTATACTGCCCGATGACGTGGTGGTGGCGCGTGAATTCAAGGCCGGCGCCCCCAGCAAGGTGGTGGCCGCCGACCGTGTGGCGGCCGACCAGATGATCCTGGATATCGGCCCGGTGGCGGCATCGCGCCTCGGCACCGTGCTGGCCGATTGCAAAACCCTGGTATGGAACGGCCCGCTCGGCGCTTTTGAGACCGCGCCGTTTGATGCAGGCACCGTGATGGTGGCACGCACGGCTGCCGCCCTCACCGCTTCCGGCCGGCTGCTCAGCGTGGCCGGCGGCGGCGACACCGTGGCG
>DLGP01000019.1:13600-14756 GCA_002482765.1 Alphaproteobacteria bacterium UBA7691 | reverse complement strand
GCGCCGCGCGCTGCTGCGCCGGCTGGAAGGCACGCCGCAATTGCGCTTTGTACTCAATCGCGATGGCAGCGTGGCTTCGGTAGCGATCAACCGTTCTTCAGGTCATGCGGCGCTGGACGAAGCCGCATTGGAAACCGTGCGCCGCGCCATGCCGTTGCCGCCTTTCCCGCCCGAACTGGCCAAGAATGTGCTCGATCTGGCGGTGCCGATTGATTTTCACATCAAGAGGTGAGGCAACTGCTTGGCGAGCACGCCGCAGATTGCGGCAGCGCCGAGCAGCCAGCCAAGCCCGAGATGGAAGCGCAACACGGCGACCAGCGCCACCAGGCTGAGCAGGGCGGCGACAGGATCAAAGGCCGCCATGGTCAGCGCGCCATCGCGGAATATCACATGCAGGCCAAACCACACGGCCAGATTCAGGATCACGCCAACCACGGCGGCGGTGATTGCGGTGAGGGCATGATTGAAGGCTGCCACATGGCGGATGCGCTCGATATAAGGCGCACCCAGGAAAATCCACAGGAAGCAGGGCACAAACGTGACCCAGGTGGCCAGCGTGCCGCCGGCCAAGCCGCCGAGCCAGGCCGGTTCGATGCCGCTGAAGCGGAAGCCGGCAAGATAACCGACAAAGGTGAGCACCAGGATCAGCGGCCCGGGCGTGGTTTCGGCCAGGCCAAGGCCATCAACCATTTCGCTGGGTGAGAGCCAGCCATAAACCTGCACCGCCTGCTGCCCGACATAGGCCAGCACGGCATAGGCGCCGCCAAAAGTGACCACCGCCATCTCGCTGAAAAACCAGGCGATACGCGGCAGCACATGCCCGGCGCCGAAATGTGCAAACAGCAATCCCACCGGCACAAACCACAGCAGGCCAAAAATCGTCAGCACCAGCAGATTACGCCGCAGGCTGGGCGGCACGCTGGGCAACACATCGGCATCCTGGCCGAGTTTGCCCGGCTGGATCAGCGCCGGCCGCCAGCGCCCCACCAGCCAGCCGAATAAAGCGGCCCCCAGCACGATGACGGGGAAGGGGATTTTGAGCAGGAAGATGGCGATGAAGGCCGCGCCGGCCAGGCCGAGCAGCAGGCGGGTTTTGATGGCGCGCTTGGCCACCCGCAGCACGGCTTCGGCCACAATCGCCAGCACGGCGGCCTGC
>DLGP01000019.1:8738-13561 GCA_002482765.1 Alphaproteobacteria bacterium UBA7691 | reverse complement strand
ATGCCGCTGATCAGCGGCATCTCGCGCCACAGCGCATAGATGGTGGCCAGCGCCACGATCACAAAAAAGCCCGGCAGGATGAACAGCAGCCCGGCCGCCACGCCGCCCTTGGCGCGATGCAGCAACCAGCCGATATAGGTGGCAAGCTGCTGCGCTTCCGGCCCCGGCAGCAGCATGCAGAAATTCAGCGCATGCAGAAATTGCGGCTCGCTGACCCACTTTTTCTCATCCACCACGATGCGGTGCATCATGGCGATCTGCCCGGCCGGCCCGCCAAAACTGAGCAGGCCGATCTTGGCCCAGACCCGCAGGGCTTCGGAAAAACTTGGTTGATTGATAGTTTGAGGAATCGTCATCGGGCGGCCTGCGGCAATTCGGAAACGGTGCGGCTGCACCACGCATAGAGAGCATCATAGACCGGCATTGCCACCGTCAACATGGTGTCATCATCCTGAAATTTTTCCGAAAGGCCGAGTGAGACCGCCAGCAGGCCAGCCGCCTGTGGCGCCAGGTTCAGCTGGCCGGTATCGGCACCCCGCACGATGCGCGCCAGCAAGGCAAGGCCCGGGTTGCTGCCCAAGCCATGCCGAGACAGGAAAGCATCAAAGCTGCAATATTCGCCATGATGGCCATACTCGGCGCCCGGCATGTCAAAGGCGGTGCCGCCGAGTTTTTTCGCGGTGGCGGCCACGTCTTCGGATGGCACATACAGAATCTGCGCATCCGGATCAATGAAGCGGCGCAGCAGCCAGGGGCAGGCAATCCGGTCGATCTTTGGGCGCTGCCGTGTCACCCAGATGCCGGGCGAGGCGGGGGGCTTGGCGCCGAGCGGCAGCCCCATGGCACGCCAAGCTTCGATGCCACCTGCAAGATAGGCCACATCATACCCCAGCCGCAGCAGCCCGGTCGCCACCCCCTGGCTCACTTCATGGCCATAAACGCAAAACACCACAACAGCAGCATCCGCCGGCATGCCGTGCTGCCACTGAGGCATCTGTTCGGGATCACGCCGCCGGGCGCCTCGGATCGTATCCGCCGCTTCGTCATAGCGAGGGCTGCGGCGCACATCGAGCAGGTATGGAAACCGCCCTTGGCGGATTGCCAGGTCCAGTTCGTCTATGCTGATTGAAATCGGTGAAGCAGTTTGTTCCATGGCACACCTTCATCCCGCCGCAGCAAAGCGGCGAAGAACAGAAGGCGGTGCTTGGAAGCCTAGTGCCAATAGACAGCAAGGCATCTGACGGGGAGACCGCTTTGCCCCCGTGGACGCCAGTATAGCAAATTTTCAGATCAAGGAAACCTTGTTGCCGCGATGGCGTTGCAACCGGCCAGCCAGTTCACGTTCCAGCAGCACCATCTGCACGATGGCGGGGGCGTAGCCGGTGAGGCGGATCAGTTCGTCGATATCCACCGGGCTGGGGGATAGCAGCTCATCAATGCGCTGATGCGCCTGGGCCATCGCGGCATCATCCGGCATGGCCATGCTGCCGCCAAAAGCCGATGGCGGCGCGGGAGCGTGAAATTCTGTTTGCAACAGTGGCCGGATCACATCCAGCACATCGTCCAGCCGCTCTACAAGGGCGGCGCCCTGGCGGATCAGGTCATTGCTGCCATTGCAGCGCGGGTCGAGTGGCGAACCCGGCACCGCCATCACCTCGCGGCCCTGCGCGGCGGCAAAACGTGCGGTGATCAGCGAGCCGGATTTCAGCGCCGCCTCAACCACCAGCACGCCAAGNNAGGCTGGCGCCGGCGATCAGCCGATTGCGGCGGGGAAAATTCGGTGCCTTGACCGGGGCACCAAACGGCATCTCGGCATAAATCGCTGCTTCCTGCGCCATGCGCCTGTGCAGATCGGCATTTTCCGGCGGAAAGATCACGTCAATGCCGGCGCCGATGAAGGGATAGCTGCCGCCAGCCTGCGCGCCGGCCAGCAGGGCGCCGTCATGCGCGGCGCGGTCGATGCCGCGCGCCAGGCCGGATATCACCACCAGATTCTGATGTGCGATTTCATGCGCCAGGTCGCGGGTGAAACGCTGGCCGATAGCCGAGGCATTGCGGGCGCCAACAATCGCCACGCCGGGCTTGGGCGCCAGATCGGCATGGCCATGCAGAGTCAGGATCGGCGGCGCATCGTCGATATTGCTCAAGCGCGCCGGATAGGCCGCTTCGCCCCAGGCCACCAGGCGGGCGCCGAAGCGCGCCACGGCCTCGCGCTCAGCCTCGGCTTCCGCCTTGCCGGCGATGCGCAAGGCGCGTTTGGCGCCGCCGCGTCGCGCCAGGTCCGGCAGGGCAGCCAGGGCGGCAGCGGCATTGCCGAAACGCTCAAGCAACTGGAAGAATGTTATCGGGCCGATATTCTCGCTGCGGCAAAGGCGCAGCCAGTCCAGCCTTTCGGCCTCGCTCAGCTCACGCTGGCCCGGCGGCATCTTTTTTCTTGCCGATCTTCGGTTCCTCGCCTTTCAGCAGGCGGCGGATATTCTGGTGATGCCGGATAAAAACCAGCAGCGCCATGATGGCGCATAATGCTGCCATGCCGGCAGCCGGCAACGTATCTGGCGCAATCAACCAAGCGTAAAGCGGGCTGAGCGCTGCGGCCACCAGGGCCGATAACGACGAATAGCGGAATACAGCCGCCATCAGCAGCCAGGTGGCGCAGCAGAGCAGGCCCAGCGGCCAATACAGGCCCAGCGTGACACCCAGGAATGTGGCCACGCCCTTGCCGCCATTAAATTTGAGCCAGACCGGAAACAGGTGCCCGATAAAGGCACCAAATGCTGCCGCCAGCATGATGTCCGGGCCGCCGAAATACAGACCCAGCAAAGCCGCCGCCGTGCCCTTGCCGCCATCCAGCAGCAGGGTGGCCAGCGCCAGGTCCTTGCGGCCGGTGCGCAGCACATTGGTGGCGCCGATATTGCCCGAGCCGATGGCGCGAATGTCTCCCAGGCCGGCCAGCTTGGTCAGCAGCAGGCCGAACGGGATGGCGCCGAGCAGATAGCCGCCGGCCAGCGCTATAAGAAGATGTGTTGTGTTCATTGGCCGTCCCGCTTGCGCTGGAATACGGTTTCGCCGGCCACCACGGTGCGCAAGGCATGGCCCTGCACGCGGCGCCCGTCATAGGGCGAATTCTTGGCCTTGGAGCGCATCTTCTTGGCGTCGATCTTCCACGGCGCTTCCAGGTCAAACAGCAGCAGATCGGCCGGGGCGCCCGGCGCCAGCCGGCCACTTTCCTGTTTCAGCAGCTTGGCCGGCTTGTGGGTCAGGCAGCCCAGCAACTGCAACAGCGGCACCTGGCCTGAATGATAAAGGCCCAGTGACAACGGCAGCAGGGTTTCCAGCCCGATAGCGCCAAAGGCGGCCTGGGCGAAGGGCAGGCGCTTGCTTTCCGGGTCCTGCGGCGCATGGGCCGAGGAGATCACGTCAATCGTGCCATCGCGGATGGCTTCCACCAGGGCGCGGCGATCATCCTCATGGCGCAATGGCGGCTTCACCTTGGCAAAGGTGCGGTAATCACCAACATCAAATTCATTCAGCGCAAAATTATGCGGTGCGGCGCCGATGGTGAGGCGCAGGCCGCGCGCCTTGGCCTGGCGGGCCACCTCAAGCGCATCGGCGGTGGAGAGATGCGCCGCATGCAGCCGGCTGCGGGTCAGTTCCAGCAAGCGGATATCGCGCTCCAGCATGATCACCTCGGCCGCAGCCGGAATGCCGGGCAGGCCGAGCCGGGCCGCCACTTCGCCTTCATTCATGGCGCCATCGGTGGCAAGCTTCGGTTCTTCGCTGGGCTGGATCAGCAGCAGGTCAAAAACCGTGGCGTAGGACAGCGCCCGGCGCATCACCCGGGCATCGCTGATGGCATGTTCGCCATCGGTGAAGGCCACGGCGCCGGCTTCGGCCAGCAGGCCGAATTCGGTCATTTCCTTGCCCTTGGTGCCCTTGGTGGCCGCTGCTGCCGGCAGCACCCGCACCACGGCGCTATCGGCAGCGCGGCGGGCGACAAATTCCACCAGCGCAACCTCGTCGATCACCGGATCGGTATTCGGCATTGCCACCAGGGTGGTGACGCCGCCGGCCGCTGCGGCGCGGGCGCCGGTGGCAATGGTTTCCTGCTGCTCGGCACCCGGCTCGCGCAGCCACACATGCATGTCGATCAGGCCGGGGCAGAGGCAATGGCCCTGGCAATCAATGGTTTCAACCTCGTTGCCGAGGTCGCCGATATTCATCAGGCGTGGGCCGAGATCGACGATGCGGTCGCCCTCGGTGAGCAGGGCGCCCTTCACATCCAGCCCGGTGGCCGGATCGAGCAGGCGCGCATTGGTGTATAGCTTGCGACGGCGCGGCATGGTCTTGTTTTCCCTCACACGCCGTGCCAGTTCGGCAGATGCTGCGCCAGCATTTCAAGGCAGGCCATGCGCACCGCCACGCCCATTTCCACCTGTTCGTGGATCACACTGCGATGGATGTCGTCGGCCACTTCGGTATCGATCTCGATGCCGCGATTCATCGGCCCCGGATGCATGATCAGCGCATCCGGCTTGGCGAAACTGAGCTTTTCCGCATCCAGGCCGTAGACATGGAAATATTCCCGCGTCGACGGCACGAAGGAGCCATGCATACGCTCCATCTGCAAGCGCAGCATCATCACGATATCCACATCGGTGAGGCCCTTGCGCATGTCGTGAAACACCTCCACGCCGAAGCGCTCGGCATGCGCCGGCAGCAAGGTGGGCGGTGCGATCAGGCGCACATGGGCGCCCATTGTGTTGAGCAGGTAGATATTCGAGCGTGCCACGCGGCTATGCAGGATGTCGCCGCAGATCGCCACC
>DLGP01000019.1:7372-8708 GCA_002482765.1 Alphaproteobacteria bacterium UBA7691 | reverse complement strand
GGCATCCAGCAGCGCCTGGGTGGGATGCTCATGGGTGCCGTCGCCGCCATTGATCACCGAGCAGCCGACTTTCTGCGCCAGCAAAGCCACGGCGCCCGAATCGGGGTGACGCACCACCAGCAGGTCAGGATGCATGGCATTCAGGGTGATTGCCGTATCGATCAGGGTTTCACCCTTTTTGATCGACGAGGTGGCCACCGACATGTTGATCACATCGGCGCCGAGCCGCTTGCCGGCCAGTTCAAACGAGGTGCGGGTGCGGGTGGAATTCTCGAAGAACAGGTTGATGATGGTGCGGCCGCGCAGCAGCCCCTGTTTCTTGTCGATGGCCCGATTCTGCGCCACATAGCGATCCGAGCGATCCAGGATCGCGCCAATATCCTGGGCAGAAAGCCCTTCTATTCCAAGGAGATGGCGGTGCGGAAAGAGGGGGGGAGGGGTCGTCTCGGCAGACCCGGCGGCAGCGTTGGAAAGAGTGCTTGCAGACATCGGGCCGGGATCATACACATCCACCGCGGCGGCGGCAACGCATGCGTAACCTCGCCGCCCTAGACTGAGAAAATTAGGGTCATATACTCGCAAGAAGAGATGGCTAAAGCACAGAATCAGTATTTCGATCCGCGCNNCCGCGCAAACCGGCCGATCCGGTGGCTGAAGCCTTGCGCCTGCTGCAAGTGCTGGAATTGCGTGGCCGGCAGGCTGCCGAAACCTCGATGGAAACCTACGAACGCGCTGTGCTGCTGTCGTTTGCCGAATACACCGACAATTTCCGCCATGTGCAGGAATTCCTGTCCTTCTGCGAGGTGCTGGAAGGCCGGCTGGAAAGCTTGGATGCGGCAACGCGCGAAATGGTGCTATCCGAGGTTAACGGCGTGAAAATGCGCTGCTATGCCGCCATGCTGAAGGCGATGGGCGCCTATCTGACCCATATGGACCGGCGCGGCATGGTCAATTTCTTTGCCCAGGCGGTATTTCTCAACCAGCTCGACGCGCTGAGCTTTTTCCGCGAACAGGTGTTGCCGGAAATTCCCGCCAGTCTGGTGCCGGATTACCTGCCGGGTTTGCAGCAGGAAGTGGAGGCCAAGCTGCGCAAACTGCTCGACCGCTGCGTCGATCTGCCGGATTTCCGCTTCGAAAATTAACCGCTGGCGGTTTCTAAGCCGCTGGCGATGCCCTATTTTATGGGCATGACGCGCAAAAGCTATTACATCACCACCCCGATCTATTACGTGAATGACAAGCCCCATATCGGGCATGCCTACACGACCCTGGCCTGCGACCTGCTGGCGCGCTTCAAGCGCCTGGACGGGTTTGACGTGCTGTTCCTGACCGGCAC
>DLGP01000019.1:1398-7271 GCA_002482765.1 Alphaproteobacteria bacterium UBA7691 | reverse complement strand
GACGACTTCATCCGCACCACCGAGCCGCGCCATATCAAATCGGTGCAGGCCTTGTGGACCAAGCTGCTGGAGGCCGGCGACATCTATCTCGGCCATTATGAAGGCTGGTATGCGGTGCGCGACGAAGCCTTTTATCAGGAAGACGAACTCGAAGACGGTCCGAATGGCAAAATCGCCAAGACTTCGGGTGCGCCGGTGGAATGGGTCAAGGAACCCTCCTATTTCTTCCGCCTGTCGGCCTGGGAAGAGCGGCTGCTGCAATTCTATGACGCGCATCCCGGCTTCATCCTGCCGAGCAGCCGGCGCAATGAAGTGGTCAGTTTCGTAAAAGGCGGGCTGAAGGATCTGTCGGTTTCGCGCACTACCTTCAAATGGGGCGTGCCGGTGCCGAACGATCCGGCGCATATCATGTATGTGTGGCTGGACGCGCTGACCAACTACATTACCGCCGCCGGCTTCCCGGATACCAATTCGGAAACCTATCGCCGTTTCTGGCCGGCCGACCTGCATATGGTGGGCAAGGACATCCTGCGTTTCCATGCCGTCTACTGGCCGGCCTTTTTGATGGCGGCCGGGCTGGACGTGCATCATCGCGTCTTCGCCCATGGCTGGTGGACCAACGAAGGCCAGAAGATTTCCAAGTCGCTGGGGAATGTGATCGATCCGCTGCACCTGATCGACACATTCGGCCTGGACCAGACGCGCTATTTCCTGATGCGCGAAGTGCCGTTTGGCAATGACGGCGATTTTCGCCGTGATGCGATGATCAACCGGATCAATAACGAGCTGGCCAATGGCATGGGCAATCTGGCGCAGCGCACACTGAGCTTTGTGGCCAAGAATGCCGGCGCCAGCGTGCCGCAGCCGGGGCCGCTGGACCCGCTTGACGAAGCCTTGCTGGCGCGGGCCGACAGCCTGCTGCCGCAGATGCGCGCCGCTTTTGATGAGCAGGCTTTGCATGTTGCCCTGCAAGCCTGGTTCGATCTGGTGGATGCGGCCAATAAGTATATCGACGTGGCGGCGCCGTGGACGTTGCGCAAGACCGACCCGGCGCGCATGAACACGGTGCTGTGGACCCTGCTTGAAACCATCCGCCATCTGGCGATCCTGGCGCAGCCGGCGATGCCCGATGCGGCGGCGCGGCTGCTGGATCAGCTTGGTGTTTCGGAAGCGGCGCGCGGCTTTGCGCAGCTTGGCGAAATGGGCCGCCTGCGCGCCGGCATGCCGTTGCCCAGCCCGCAGGGTGTGTTCCCGCGTTATGTCGAGGAGAAGGCCTGAGGCCATGCTGATCGACAGTCATTGCCATCTCGACTTCCCGGATTTTGGCGCCGAGCTTGATCAGGTGGTGGCGCGCGCCCGCGCTGCCAATGTGGGCCTGATGCTGACCATCTCAACCCGGCTGGACAAATTCCCGCAGGTGCTGGCGGTGGCCGAGCGCTTTCCCGATGTGTATTGCACCGTGGGCATCCATCCGCATGAGGCCGACGACCATGTGGATGTGGCGGCGGCCAGGCTGATCGAACTGGCGCAGCATCCGAAAGTGGTCGGCATCGGCGAAACCGGCCTGGATTATTATTACGAACATGGCAGCCGGGCGGCGCAGCAAAGCTGTTTCCTGGCGCATATCCAGGCGGCGCGTGAAACCGGCCTGCCGGTGGTGATCCATACCCGCGATGCTGATGACGACACGGCCGAGATCATTGACCGGGAAATGCAGAAGGGCGCCTTCAAGGGCCTGCTGCATTGTTTTTCCTCCGGCCATGCCCTGGCCCAGCGTGCCGTGGCGCATGGCATGATGGTGTCTTTCTCCGGCATCCTCACCTTCAAGAATGCCAAAGCGGTGCAGGCCAGTGCCGCCGCCCTGCCGCTGGATAGCCTGCTGGTGGAAACCGATGCGCCCTATCTGGCGCCGATCCCGCTGCGCGGCAAGCGCAACGAGCCGTCCTATGTGGCGCATACCGCCGCCTATCTGGCACAGTTGCGCGGCATCGGCGTGGCTGAATTGCAGCGCCTGACCACAGCGAATTTTCTGCGCCTGTTTGACAAGGTGCCGGCTGCGGCGGTTGGGGCGCAACTGGCGGCATGAAGGCGGTTGTTCTTGGCTGCGGCGGCTCGGTGGGTGTGCCGCGTATTGATGGTGCCTGGGGCGCCTGCGATCCCAACGAGCCGCGCAACCGGCGCTCGCGCGGCTCGATCCTGGTGGAACTGGATGATACCCGCATCCTGGTGGATACCAGCCCGGATCTGCGTAGCCAGTTCATTGCCAATGGCCTGCATTGGGTTTCCGCCGTGGTTTGGACGCATGACCATGCCGACCAGACCCATGGCATCGACGATATCCGCATCCTGGCCTACACGGCGCAGAAGCGGGTGCCGGCCTGGGGCGATGATTTCACCCTGAACCGCCTGTTCAAAAAATTCGGCTATTGCTTTGAAACCATGGGCGGCTATCCGGCAATCCTGGAACCCTGCCGCATCGACGGCGATTTCCAGATCGGGCCTGTGCAGGTGAAGCCGTTCCGCCAGGATCATGGCGGCATGCACTCGCTGGGTTTCCGCTTCAACGATGCGCTGGCCTATTCCAATGATGTGGTGGGCCTGGATGAGGCTGCCTTTGCCGCCCTGGCCGGCGTGAAGGTGTGGATTGTTGATGCGCTGCGCTACAAGCCGCATCCCACCCATAGCCATCTGGAGCAGACGCTGCGCTGGATCGAGCGGGTGAAGCCGGAACGCGCCATCCTCACCAACATGCATATTGATCTGGATTACGCCACGCTATGCCGCGAATTGCCGGCTGGTGTTGAGCCAGCCTATGACGGCATGGTGATTGAATGCTGAAAACCATCTGGTCGGTTTCCGAACGCGGCGCGGTCGGCATGCAGAATCAGGCGCTTGGCCTGGGCGAAGCACTATTTGCCGGCGGCGGTTTCGCGGCGCCCCGCAGTATCGAGGTGGCGTTCCGCAAACCCTATACCTGGGCGCCGATGCATCCGGCCTTTGCCAGCCTGAAGGCGCTGAGCCGGGACACTGCCGCGTCGATCGCCGAGCCGTGGCCCGATCTGCTGATCACCTGCGGGCGCAAATCCGCCTTGCTGGCCCTGGCGGTGAAACGCGCCAGCCAGGGGCGCACGCGCTGCATCCATGTGCAGGACCCGAAGGCCGATCCGCGCCATTGGGATCTGCTGATCGTGCCGGAACATGATCGTTTGCGCGGCGCCAATGTGCTGGTCTCAAAAGGCGCGTTGCATCGGGTTACCCGGCTAAAACTGTCCAGTTCAGCCGAAGCCTTGGCGCCGCAACTGGCGCATCTACCCAAGCCGCGTGTGGCTGTGCTGGTTGGCGGCAACAACCGCTATTACACACTGGATCAGGATTGGATGACCGGCTTTGTGGCGCAATTGCGCCACGCCGCGATTGCCGGCAATTGGGGCGTGATGGCCACCATCTCGCGCCGCACCGGCGAGGCCGAAACCAATATCCTGCGCGGTGGTCTGGCTAGCCTGCCCGGCGCCTTTCTGTGGGATGGCAGCGGGCCGAACCCGTATTTCGGCTTTCTCGGCCTGGCCGATGCGATCCTGGCAACCTGTGATTCGGTGTCGATGATCTCGGAAGCCTGCTCCACCGGCAAGCCGGTCTATGTGGCCCGGTTGCCCGGCAAGTCGAAGCGGTTTGATGCCTTCTTTGAAAATCTGCGCCGGCGCGGCCTGATCCAGTGGTTTGATGGCCATCTGGCGCAATGGGAAAACAGCCGCCTCGACGACATGGATCATATCGCCGATCAGGTGCGCCAGCATTTTGGCTGGCCGGCCAGCAGCGGTAATCTGATCTGACGCTAGTTGTTTTGATCTTGCCGGCGCAGCCAGCTAGTATGATCGCCATGCTGCACCGGCTATTTATCTGCACACTGCTTATGTTTTGCTGCGCCGTGCTGCCGGCGGCGGCTCAGGATAGCCTGCTGCTGCATTACCGTTATGTGCGGAACTACATTCCCGATCTGCCGCGCAAGCGCGAGATGAACGGGCTGTACCGTAATCAGATGATCGAGCTGCGCGACGAGATCGTGGCGGCCAATCATCAGGGCCATGAAATGCCGTGTTCCTCGCAAATCCTGGAGGAAGCGCGCTGGCTGATGAATTCCACCGGCAACCGCGCCGGGGTGGAACGCCGGCTGGCCGATCTGCGCGCCAGCCTGAAGCATTACGACCAGTCGCATGCTTTTGAGCAGCAGCCCGGCGATGGCGGCTGGGGCCGCTGTTTCACCGCCTGGTATCTGCGCCTGCATGCCAGCGTTGACCCGTTGAAGGAAATGCTGGTGAGCGGCACCACACCGCGCCATCCATTCCGTTTGCTCGATCCGGTCAACACGCCCGAGAAGATGCGGGCCTTGCTCAAAGGCATGCTGGTTTCCGATCTGGCCGCCGATGGCAATGATCACCGCAAGGAACTCAATCTCACCATCACGGCGCTGGCGCAATTGCTGTTCCTGCCGCGCATGGAAACCGTGTTGCCGCATGACCTGCCGCGCGATGCGCTGGCGGCGGCTTTGCGCGATTTTATCGACAATGAATGGCAAGACCCGGATACCGGATTCTGGGGTGCCTGGTACAAGGTGGGTGACGAAATCCGCCGCACCAATGACCTATCGATCACGTTCCATGTTATTAGCTACCGTCAGGATTCGCCGCCGCGCATGCGGCAACTGGCCGACACGCTGTTTGCCATCCGCACCCAGCGTTATCCCTATGGCTGGCGCGACCAGGGCACGCAGAATAACCACCATGCCTATGACGTGGTGCGCCTGCTGCGCCGCGCCTGGCCGGAAATGACCGAGGAGCAGCGCCGCCGCTCGGAGGCCGAACTGGCGATCATGCTGGCGCGTTCGCTCGGCGTTTCCATTGATGATGGCGGACGCTTTGTTGACGAGCCCTATAATAGCGTTGCCGAGGCATATTATTTCGGCGTTTCGTTCCTGGACGAAATCGGTTTTTTCCGCAAAAGCCAGCGTTTCTGGACCCCGCTATCGCTGACCGACCCGGAATCACTGCGCCAGGCGTTGATCGGCAATATCTCCAGGCTTGATCCGACCAATCCGATGGCCTCGGCCGCGATCCGCAAATTGCAGGCACGGGATTGAGCTAAGGCCCGAACCAGAAGCGCGGCGGCAGGTCAAGAAAACGCGGGGCGGGCAGGCGGCAATGCCGCAGCCAATCGACAAGACGAAGCATAACAAAGCGCCATTGCATAAGCACCACCTCCTTGCGGCGGCTTCTGCTTAGGTCATTCAATTGTTTAATAAAATTTGATTTATTAAACAGTATTGTTTTATATAGTTAAACAATGAGCCAGACCAATCTTGATCTCGACCTGTTGCGCAGCTTCATTGCCATTGCCGATGGCGGCAGCTTTGCCCAGGCTGCCCGGCAGGTGAACCGCAGCCTGCCGGCGATCAGCCTGCAAATGCGGCGGCTGGAGCAGAGTGTGGAGGCGGGGTTGTTCCTGCGCGAGGGCCGGCGCATGCGGCTCAGCGATGCCGGCCACAAGCTGCTGGATCATGCCCGGCGCCTGATCGTTCTGAATGACCAAGCCCTGGCGGCAATGCGGCAGCCGCGCCTGAGCGGCGTGGTGCGGCTTGGCTTGCGCCAGGATTTTGCCGAGCAGCGCCTGCCGACTGTGCTGGCGCAATTCAGCCGGCAATATCCCGATCTGCGGCTGGAAATCCGTATTGAACGCACCGATGCGCTGCTGGCCGATCTGCGCGCCGGCCGGCTTGATCTGGTGCTGGCGGTGCGGCGCGAGGCAATGGCCGGCCTGCATTATGAAGCCTTGCGCCGGATACCGGCGGTGTGGATTGCGCGGCAGGATTTTGAATTGCC
>DLGP01000019.1:0-1381 GCA_002482765.1 Alphaproteobacteria bacterium UBA7691 | reverse complement strand
GCCGCTGCCGCTGGTGCTGTTTGAGGCGCCGTGCAGCTTCCGCAGCCTGATCTTCGCGGCATTGGGCAAAGCCGGCATCGCCTGGGATGTGGTTTACACCACACCCAGCCTGTCTGGCCTGCGCGCCGCCGTGGCGGCCGGCCTTGGCATCACCGCCCGCAGCCTGGCTTCCCTTGGCCATGATCTGGGGCCGGCGAAGCGCAGCTTGGCGCTGCCCAAGCTGGGTGATCTGGAAATTGGATTTTACAGCACGGGGCGTGATTTGGCTGCGCCGGGGCAGGTGCTGCGTGAGCTGGTGCGCCAAGCCATAGACTGATCCGTTTAGCGCATGCGGCCGCGCATCACTTCCATACGGTCCATGCGGTTGCGCAGGTCGGCAATATCGGCGGCAACAATTTCGCTATCCACCGCCAGCGAGGTCAGGCCATTGATCAGCGTCATGGTGCGGCGCGCCACTTCGCTGATCTGGGCATCATATTCCGCCAGCCGGGCGCTCTGGCCGCGCAGATAGGCTTCCTGCTGCTGGAAGCGGGCTTGCTGTTCGGCCTGCAAGGTTGCCATGATTTCCTGCTTGGCCCAGAGCGTGCCGCCATAAGCGCCGCCCAGGCCGCAGGCGGCAGCGATCAATGCAGTGACAATCAGTCGGGGCATGCGGCTCACTTCCAGCAGATGGGCCAAGGATTGCGCTGGCATCCTATGTAGCGCAAAGCAGCTTTCGCGGCCATCATACTGAAGCAGCCTGATCCTTGGCTGTTTTTGCTGGAAAACCCATATTGTGTATTTTCCATAATATACATTATCCGATTTATAGATTGTAGCGCTTTAATGAAGCCCACTGCTCATTTCGGGCTTATCCCCTATAAAAATGGCGATCCCCCTTCTATATTGCGCGTTATATTTAGTGTTTTGTGGAAATAGCAGATAAGAAAGACTGTGTTCGAGGGGGATATGGACTTATCGCAACTTCTTATGGCCTTAAACCTGCTGCTAAGCGGACCCGCAGCGGCACAGCAAAACGACACCAATTCAATCGGACGCGAAATGCTTCAATGCTACCATCCCACCGGACGATTTCAGGCCGCTTGGGTTGCCGAGGCCCCTTGGTCTGGAGCCGCTTCGGTCGGCGCGGAAAGGTCGGCACTCTACCAGATTTCTTGGGCAGGAGCTTTGATTGGGCGTCGATATAATCTAGAAGTTGCGCTTGTTGAGCGAAGAGGCCATCTGAGAACAATAGTGGTTGCAGATAATGCCGTTTTTCCGCCTAATCCCGAATGCAGCCTAGACAGATGGAGCAGGCCATGAGCAAGAATTGTTTAGATTTCTTGCCCTAGATCGGGATGACGTTTGATTGACTCGATTTTGGATTCCCAAACGGGTTTAG